>JACROM010000038.1 GCA_016214445.1 Microcaldota archaeon | reverse complement strand
CTACTAGTTTTTAAATCTATCTCTTAAAAAGGAGTAAAACAATTAGAGCATACATAAATTGGTTGTGGTTTTGGTTAGTTTCTAGACGTAGATTGGACTTGAAAGCTCGTGAAAAAACTAGCTCACTGTAAACTTAGGTTCAAGCCATGCACCGATACCCGAAGTCCTTCTTGTCATCTTCTCATCATACAAGCCCTTGGGGTAGGATCGGCTGTCAGACGCGTGCGCTCCTTCGGCGTGGGCGAACACGTTGTACTGGACAAACCCAAGAAGCGAATGGCGCGGGTGGTTCTGGTAACCACTCCACCTTGGCACAGCGGGCGAACTGACGCGTTCGTACTCGGACAGCGCATCCAGGTATTTGTCCCGAATCTTGACTATTTGGAGTAAGTTCATTTGCCTTTTTCCGTCTGAAAGGGTTCCCTCAAATGTCTCCTTAGTCCCAAATAGAACACGAAATAATGCTCTTCCGCCAGGCCGGCCTGTCGCGTATAGTGGTATAACCCGATATGGGTAGGCTCTTTCGGGGCGGTGCGTCCAAGCATGAAGACACTTGGGGTAGGGGCATTATTCAACTTTGCGGATTAAGATCGCCAAGGAGGAAAGCTTTCCCTCCAAACGAACGTAACGGTTGCGCCGTTATAGCGCGCCAAGAAAGTTTCCCGGCGGCGTTCTTGGAGAAAACAAAAGTGCAAACCAAGCGGTTTTTAGGAGAATCAGGGTGTTTTTAAAGCCCGAACGGGTGAGTTTTAGGCCGCGGAAGGTTTTTTTAGATGGTGGCCAAGTAATATAGCAATCTGATTGCTATAACGTGGGGAAACTGGAATGGAAGACTACTGGTTATGGGCCATAGCGGCTGCAGCAGTAATGTTCGTGGCGTTGGCTTACTATAGCCTCCGGTTTTTCAGGAAAATCAGAGAACACGTACATAACACGGAAAAGAAAATAGGCGAGATGGAGGAAGTCTTCGCCAAAGTGGGGAAGGACTCAAACGCCTTGGCGGGAAGGGCGAGGTCGAGGCTTTCGGACGCGGAGCTCGAGGCTGCCCTCAACTCGTTCATTTCAAAGGTAATGCATAAAGCGGTGGTGAGAAGACGTGGTTGATGTTTTGTTCATTGGTATTGGCGTTGCAGTGCTGTTGGCGCTGGCGTTCATGACGAAAACAGTATTAGACGCGCACAGCATGATGAAGGCGAGCATGGACAAGCTGGATGAAAAGCTCGTCTCGCTTGAAGACGCGGCAAAGCAGGTGAATGCGGACGTGTCCGCGATAAGGAGCACGCTGCAAGAAAAGGTGGACAGGAACTACGTCGAGAAGAGGCTCGACGGGCTGGTCGCGCTCGTGAAGAAAGGTCGTTGAAGTATGCGCTGGTTGGTCCTGGTTTTGCTGGCAGTTGCGGTTAACGCGGTCAGCGTCAGCATCAACACTCCGGCAGACGGATACGTCGGCGGCCAGAACGTAAGCTTCGTCTTCACCCCTAGCGGCGCCAACATAACTGGTTGCGCGGCATGGTCGAACAAGACCGGCTCATGGGCGCAAACGCAGACAAACTCGACAGCAATAGCTTTGGACGCGCAGAACACCATAACGCACTCTTTCACGGAAGGCTACTATTCGTGGGGAATCGGCTGTTCCAACGGGACGCAAACAGACTATTCGTCCAACAGGACGTTCAGAACCGACTCGACGGCGCCTACCGCGATAACAAACCTTTCAGCTACAGGCACTTCAAGCACCGCAAACGTTTCTTGGTTCGCCTCAACGGACGCAACGGCAATAACGTACTCTCTTCGGCTGAACGGAACCTGGATAGCCAACACCACAAACTCCTACTACGTGCAGGCGGTTTCTTCAGGCCAGTCCTACAATTTCAGCGTGCGCGCTTACGACCAGGCGGGCCTGTCCAACGACCAGGCGAGCGTAGCATACACAACGCAAGCTTCGCAGAGTTCAATGACTATAACGCCAATAGCAACAGCGGTAACGTCTACCACAGCCAGCATAGCGTGGACATCCTCCTCGGAAGCAAATGCTTCCCTTTCCTACGGCAACGGCACTGCCACGCTCGGCTCAAGCTCGGTCCCGGCAATGACCGTAGCGCACAACCTGACCATTGCAGCGCTCTCTCCGGCAACAACTTACTACGCGAACGTCACCTCTTGCAACGCAACCAGCTGCGCTTCGAACACTTCGGTTTCGTTCGTCATGGCTCCGTCAAGTTATCCTTGGGCCTCAACCCACACCGCGAACTCTTCAACAGGCGGCACTTGGGTCTTGTTCAGCGTGCCTTGGCAGGACAGCCTTGCGCTTTCCTACTATATTTTCTCTTCTAATGCTACAGGTTCGTGGGCCAACTCGAGCGCGGTCGCTTTCATTTCTGCTTCAAGCACCGCGAACTACTCGACGCTGTTGAACTCGAACGCTCATACTCTTGCTTGGAAGATGTACGCGAACAACTCGCAGAACGCCTGGAACTCCACCCAGACATGGCTGCACGCGGTTCAGCCACCACCAACTCCCACGCCCGTACCGACCATAACCCCCACACCGATGCCTACTGTGCCAGCTGAATTAGTCAAGGGCACGCCTACTCCAGTCCCTACACCAACGCCCGTCCCAACCCCTGCGCCTACAACAGAGCAAGCTCAGGCCGCTGCAGTTGCTTCGGCGCTCGAAGCAGCAGCGCAGAACAAATCTGCAGACGCCGCGAAAGGGACCATGAACGACTTCGTCCTTCTCGCGCCTGAAGACTCGCTTTCGCTGAGCCCGACCGGCCTGGCTGTTGGTTCCAAGGCAGCGCAGTCGCAGATAAGTTTTTCGACAAACTTCACCAACCTCGGCTACAACACAACCGTGGTGTTCAAGGCGAAAGTGAACGCGAGCGGCAAAACAATCGAAGCGGAATCGGAACCGGTTAACGTCACTGCCGGCGAAAGCGTCCTGCTGAGCACTGCTCTCATGACCCTGGAGGGAGGAAACTACAGCATCGAAGGAAGCGTTGTTACCCTATCGGGCGAAGTCCTGGACACGAAGATCCTGGCAGCCAGTATCGCAACTACAGAAGAAAAACAGGAAAGGAACACCGACATGGACGCTGCTGTTGCAGGGGTCATACTGGCCCTGCTCGGCGTGGGCGTTCTGCTGATGTTCCAGCTGAAGTCGTCCATTCACGAATAATTTTCTTTTTTTGCTAGCGCCTTAAAAAGTAGAATAGCAACAGCGCCAGCCCGGCCACTCCGGCCCAAACTATGTCGACGTTGAAGACGAAAACCGCGAAGAGAATGAGCGACAGGCCAAGAAGGAAGAAAGTGAGCTTGTCCATGCCCAAAACAGTGGATTCGCCTCCTCCCTCGTACACTGCGGGCGCCGCGGCAGCTGCCGGCTGTCCTTGGCCGCCTCCCTCGCTTAGGGGAGTGACGTTGCCGGTCTGCGGGTCCACTTTGACCGCGAAGCCGCACTTGCTACAATAGACAACGCTGTTTTGCGCGTCCACGTCGAGGTTCGGGTTGCCGCACTGCGGGCACGCTACGTCCATACGACAGTTAACAAGCCCGGGTTTAAAAGCGCTATCCCGCCCCGTATTCGAACTCCTGACGAACTAACCAAACCTTTTTAACAAATGTCATTTCAGGTAGGTACATGCCTCAGGAAAGACGCCGTGAAATCCAAGCCAAACCAGACGAAGCAGAATTGCTGCATAAAACGTTTTACGACCGCGAAGCCGCCGTAAAACCAAAGACGTTTATTGCGTTTCTTAGGGGGAAAGAAAGCCCAATGGCCGAGGCCCTCACCAAAAAAGCGACCATAGGAGAACGATACGACGTCATCGTGACGTTTGCCAAGAAACAAGGTTTAAACCCATTGACAGTTATTGACTATGCGCTTGACCTGCTTCACAGTGGTTACCACATGGAGCACGCTCCCTTCAACCTCCAAACCATTATGCATTTGCAAAAGATGTTGCCAAGAGACCACTGGGAAGCGTATGATGCTGAACGTTTGGAGGGTTTGGCAAAAAATCTCAGAAAAAGGGAAGGAAGATGGCATTATTATGGCAAAAGCCAACTCAGCCAGGGGGAAATTGACGCAATAGCCGGCAAAATCGAAGATCTTGCCAAAGCAGTGCGAAAGGAAATAAGCCCAAAAGGCGGCGCCATACCTCCTCAAGCACAACAACGCAGGGACAAAGTCGCGTTACTGACGGCTAAAATGGAACAAATGCTTGACGCTCATAACAGTGAAACAGAACGCATGCAGCAACAAATGGATTTACTGAGGCAACAACTTCAGGAGGCGCAACGAGCAGTCCAAGACGCGCAGAGTGAACACACACAAACGATTTCTACAAGCTGATGGCGTTACACATCCCCTTCAGACATCCCCGACGATTCCTCCTTTGGCCTGATGCCAAAGGTATCCTCGCCGCAGGGGGGAATCAGGAGGACCGTGAAACTGAAGGGGGGATGTGCCCCCCTGCGGTTCCGAATGAAAAAACGCTTGAAACGCTAAAGGGAAAAATGGAAGCCGCCAAAGCACACATGAATGCCGCCCAAGGAATGATAAACTGGGCAATGCTCCCCCAAACCGTAAAGGCTGCGAAAAAGGCTTTGGATTCAGCCCGCAAGAAACTGGAATGAAAAGCGGCAAGCGGGAAAAACGCAAAAGACCGAAAATATTATTTCAATTTCAGCAACCACCGCGGTAAGCTTATTCGAATTAAAACTTATCGGGTTTTATTTCCGGATTTTTTTTCTTTTCCCTTCTTCTTCCGTGCAGCCTCCTGTTTTTTGCTTTCAGCCTGCTTTTCCTTCAAAAACATCCTCGCTCCCGCGCCTGCAGCGAAGCCCACCAAGCCAAGCGGGCCGAGCAGGAAGAAGGAAGCGAACGCCATTGCCAGGAGGATGAGGAAAGTGGCTGGCTTCTGGAGGAACCAGTAGGTCAGGGCAAACGCGGAGAAAAAAGAGAAACCAGTCCAGAAGTAAGCGTTGGAAAGAAAGGAGGGGGCGAGGCCCAGGGCAGGCCAGGAGGACGCTTCCCCCGGGGCGACCGCAGAGAAAAAAGAGAAACCAATCCAGAAGTAAGCGTTGCCCAACATTCCATCAGTCGGCCCGCACGTCCAGCTCGACAGGAACCGGGTAGGTCTTGCAGGAAGTGGAAATCATTATCACGCCCACAAGCTTGCCCTCTCCAACTGACGGAACGTTTATGACTACAGTCAGGATTTTTTCCTCTTCCGGCTTGAGCGGCGCAATGTCCGTGAACGAGGCATCCGTGTATTGCTCTATGTCGCCGGTAACTTTCACTCCAAGGTCGCGGAGCTCACCTTCGCGGCCTCTGTTCGAAACAGTGATGAGCGTCTTGAGCTGCTCGCCGGGCTTTACGTTGTCACTTATGCTTGACGGGCTCACGTCCGCCTCGACTGGCTCGCCCACGCTGACCGTCAGCTTGACGCTGTTGCCAGTGCCTTTTACGCGGATGTTTCCGGACATGTCTTTCTTTTCGTACCACGCGGTCACATTTACTGGAATGTTGTCGAAAGTAAGCGGAGGAATTGTGGCCGTGCCCTCAACCCTGCCCGCCAAGTCGCCTTCGCCGACGAACTGCACTTGGGCTGCTTCAGCGCCTTTGTTGTCCACCTTTACTGGAACACTTGTGCTGCAGCCCGTCCCGAGGTAAACGCTAGGCTGCACTTGGCTCACTTCTATGCTGCTCTTCTTGCTAAGGGTAACGAGCTTGGTTTCGCTCTTAGACTTGAGCTTGAAGGAATCAATGCGCGGACTCTCGTAGCCGTCCGGTGTTTCAACGTCTATTGACAACTCCCTGTCCGAGGGTACGTTCTTGAAAACAACTGTGCCGTCCGAGGAAGTGACGTCCTCCTTCGGGTTCTTCTCTCCTGATATTGAAAGAAAAACCAATATCCCGTCAAGCGGGCCGCCATCTGTTTCCGAAACCTCGACTAATACTGTTCCGGGTTTGGGCGACAAAATGAAAAACCATGCCGCAACAGCAAGTATCATGAGCAGGAAAAGCAGTTTCCCGATGCCGAACTTCTTGACCGGTTCCAGCATGGACGAAAACTTCGACTGGAAATCTTCCGGTTCGCCTAAAGAGTACTCTGTTTCAGCCATTGTGCACACCTTCATAGTAAGAAAACAAAAGAGAGTTAAAAACCTATAGCAAAGCCTGTAGCCTGCCAGTTTATTTTCCCACGCAGTCCTTCAGTTCCGAGGGGTCGACCTGGAAACGGTAGCGCTTCATTCTAAGCCCCAGGGGGAAAGCGTTCCCCCTTGGCGCTTAGTCCGCCTCGACCCCCTTCCTTGCCTAACATCGCGCTCAACTCTCTCGGCTCAACCTGGAAACGGTAGCGTTTCATTATCTCGCCAAATCCGCCTTGAACAGACGCTGCTAATTGCTTGAGTTGTTCTCCCTTGATGCGCGAAAGGTTGCCTGCTTCAGCCAGCTTCTCTAAAGAAACCCCTGTTTCATTTGCTCCGAGCCGCAAAAGGTCCTGCACTGCCGCCTTGGTTATCTTTTCCTGCTCCAAAAGCTTCAGCGCCTCCTCCAAACGCAATTGCTCGAAGCCTTCCCTCTTGAGCGCCTGCTTGACGTCGGTAACCAGCCACGCCACTGTCTTCAGGGGAACCTTGGACACGGAAAGTTGTTCGAACAGGCGCGCGTCGGGCGACCGCAGGATTTTCTCTGCTAGTTCCTCGTTCAAGCCCTTTTGCAAAAGTCCTGCTTTCCTTTCCTCGAAGGATTCAAGTTTTCCTGCCTTGGCAACTCGAGACTGCCCTACTACAACGGGCAGCACGTCGGTCTCGGGGTACATCCTAGCTGCGCC
Source organism: Microcaldota archaeon (assembly GCA_016214445.1). Lineage (GTDB taxonomy): Archaea > Micrarchaeota > Micrarchaeia > Norongarragalinales > Norongarragalinaceae > JACROM01. The sequence continues at coordinate 14,762 of JACROM010000038.1, read as the reverse complement.
TGGCAGAGGCCGCATGAACCTGCTTATCCTTCCTTCTGCTCGGCGCGTTTCCTTCGGTAACGCTTCAGAGAAAGCTCGGTCGAAAACAGCGCGCAAAGCGCTCAACGCAACCGACTCGTCAGCTACCACGACAGCCCAGCCGTCGTCCTCTATACAGTCCAGTTCAGTTGAAACCTCGAGGAAGTCGTTTTCGGTGAGCCCGTACTTCGCGGGGTCCTCGTCGCAGTGGATTATCCCCTTCACTCCCTTGCTTTTCGCGTAGTCCGCCAACTCCGTTCCGAAACGGTGAGCTGGCATTATCTCCCTTCCCAAGAGCGCTTTACAGAACAATAGTTTTATCGCCATGGCCATCTTTCCCTGCTTCAGTTGGTCTGAAAGGAACGGCTTCGCTTTGGCGAAAATGTGCGACACGCCGTGCGGTTTGCCGAACGCAACTCGCTTGAACCCCCTTTTCTTCAGTTCTGCTGAAATCGCAAGCAGGTTCTGCTGGCGCAGCACCTCGTTCTCCACCAAAAAGGGCAGGTCTTCGAGTTGTTGCGCTCCTTTGATTTCCACCCTCGTGCCCCCTTCAATTGAAACGTTCAAGTCCTGCCGTATGGTGCCTATGCCGCGCCGGACGTGTTCCGAGGAGCGGAGAAGAAGCCCTATTGCTTCCGCTGCTTCCTTCACGTGCTCCGGGTCCTTGAGACTGGGCGCCGTTGCTATTTCCACCAAGGGAACGCCCAAGCGGTCAAGGCGGTAAGTTGTCTCTTTTTCTTCCCTCGCCACTATGCCCGCGCTTTCCTCCTCAAGGCATACAGTTTCTATGGCCACGTTTCCCTTGGAGGTCTTCAGCGAACCATTGACTCCTACAAGAGCGGTTCTTTGGAAGGCGCTCACAGCGGAACCGTCTGCAACTGTTTTCCTCATGACGTGCACTTCGTCAAGAACGCTCGCATTGAGCGCGTTGCAAACCTGCAACGCCGCATCCAACGCTTTTTGGTTCAGCTCCAAAGGAGGTTCCTCGTCCTCCTCTACGTTGCAGCTCGATCCGCGGAACGTTTCGTAAACGTACGTCTTGCCTTTCGCCACCTCAAAGGCAGCAGCCGGGTCCACTATCCCCAACTCTCCGGGCACCGCCCTAAGCCTGCGCCTCAGGACGCTTTTTGGCTTCTCCTCGCCGACAGCGCAAGGGCAATTGCAGAACAGCTTGGAGCCAACGTCCAAACGCTGGTGAATTTCTATTCCCGCCTTGAATCCAATCGTAGAGTAATCCATCTCATTCCCCTTCAATTCGCGCACTAGAGCCTTTCTTTTTGGACCGACCAGCTTTTCCATGAAAACGCGCAAGCGTTTTCGGGGCGCCGCAAAGCTTTGCTTTGCGTGCGTCTTTGGAAAGAAAAAGATGGTCCTTAGAATAATCCATTTCCTACACCAAAAAATCCTCTTGCTGAATGCGGTTGTTGAACTCGTGCGCGTAATTCTTCAACATCATTTGCCGGATTTTCTCTGGCTTGTTGGTGTGGCCCAACGCCCAGCCGAGCTTGACGTAAGCGGTTTCGGGAAGCATGTCCCCGCAGTATATGGCTCCGAGCGAACTCAACGCACGGAGGTTGGCGTAAACATGCGGATGCACTTTTCCGTAAAGGCATTGCGGAGCAACAGCAACGGAAACTCCTTTTTCAATCGCCCTCGCTATTGAAGGAATCCAGGAAACCTCGCTGCACGTGGGAACGTGACCCAAACCAGTGCCTTCGATGATCAAACCCCTATACTTTTTGTCAACGTAAAAGTCTATTATTTCCGGCGAAGCACCAGGGTAAGGCTTGACCAAAGCGGTTTTTTGCTCGAACTTCACGTCCGCGACAACTTTGCCATCGCTGCGCTTGTTGTAGTCTTTCCACAAGAACTCTTTTTTCCCGTCCGGCCAAATCCTCGCAAGGGACTGGCAGTTTACGGGCCGGAACGCATCCCTTATCGAGGTATGCATCTTGCGCACTTTCGTGCCGATGTTCGCAAGACAGTAGTCGTCGTTGGAAGTGCCGTGCATCACCGTCGCTACCTCGGCCGCGTCCGAAAGGCAATAATGTGCTGCGCACAAAAGGTTCTGCGCGCCGTCAAAACTTCCCCGGTCGGGCGAGCGTTGTGCTCCTACAACGGCAACCGGCTTGTTCAATCCCTTGAGCATGAACGACAAGGCAGCCGAAGTGTAGTGTAGGGTGTCCGTCCCGTGCGTCACTATAACTCCCTCTGCATCGCCGTTCAGTTCTTTCGCCACCTCTTTAGCTAAAACTTGCCAATCTTGGAACCCCATGTCCTCGCTTGCTTTCCGGAACGGGCTTTTGATGGAGGAAATGGAAGCTACATTTGCCAGTTCGGGCACCTTGGCGAGAATCTGTTCCGGCTCCAACAGCATGTACACTCCGCCGGTCTTGTAGTCCACTCGCGTTGAAATGGTTCCACCGGTCGCGACCAGGGAGATTTTTTTGTTCACCGCCAGATGCGGCACCCACGAAGCGAACTGCTCCAGAGCAGCAGAGCCTTCAAGTTTCTTCAGTTTCGCTTTGGCGCACGACAGGCCGACATTGTAGCCGCTGTCCAGCTTCAATATAATGCAGTCATGCGAGCCGCCTGTTTCCGGCCTCGGAAGCAAAACACCCTCGAAAACGCCTTTCGGGTTTTCCACTTTCAGGCGGTCTCCTGGCTGCGCTTTCGCTTTGCGTAATAGAGCTTCTATTTTTTCAGAGTACGCCATCCGCTATCCCCCCAAATCAGAGAGCCGGAACTTAAAACTGTGTGGGTTGGAAAGACCACAACCAACTGTTGCCAAAACAAGACGTTTGACGGAAAACGTTTCAGTAAATTTCAGCCCGTATTTCCTCAAGGCCCTTGAAATCGGCGTCGCCGGAAATAATCGCCGTGCAGCCAGCATACAGCGCGGTCGCTATCTGCACCGCGTCACCGAAAGAAACCGGCCTGTTTTTCCGGTCGTAGTATTTGTACCTTAAATCAGCAGCATCAGCTGCAATCGCTGCGGTAACGTCAACCACTTCGACGTTCGGAAAAGCCTCAACCAGATAGGCTGCTTCGGCTGCTTCGGCGTGCCCAAGCTTCCTTAAGACGTGGTATTTCACTTCGGCAATTGAAAAAGCGCTGACAACGCCGTGGCGCTTTCCTTCCTTGATTCCCGACAGTAGTTTCTTGGCCTGCCCAGACCGCTCGCCTTCCAAAAGCAGTTCCAAAAATACGCTGGAGTCCACCAAAACGCGTTCGCGTGCCGTGGTCACCATTCTTTCCTCGCCTTCCGAACCTCTTCGCTGATCTTAGGGAAAGACTTGCCGCCCGCCAACTTTGACATTCTTTCAAGAACATCAGCTGGCTTTACTACCACATGGGCTGTTTTTTCTTCAACCAGAAAAGCTATGGTGTCTCCTACGCTGACTCCCAAAAGTTTTCTCGCGTTTTTAGGGAGCGTAACCTGAAACTTATCAGTTATTTTCGATTCGAGAACTTCCACAAAACCACCACAAATATGTTCTCCTTACTAAATATAAACTTTTCGGAAAAAAGAAATAAAAGTAAGGGGGGATATCTTTCTCAGGCGCAAAAGCCGAGATGCTTGCTAAGCAAGAATGACAAAAAGACAGTCGACAAAAGGATAAAACACGAACCGCTTTATAGGGGTTTTATAGCGAACCAAAAGTGAAGAGCGACCTACACCAGTACCGCGTCCTTCAAAGCGTCCTTAAGGACAACCGAAGTCTTCGAGATTCTGGCGAATTCCTCGGGAGTATAGCAGAGCAGGTCAGCCGGAAGTGCTGCACTGGTCTTCCTCCATATGTTCCCGCCCCTGTCCACGAACGGGATTTTTTGGAATTTTTCGCTGATTATTATTAGGTCGAAATCCGAGTTTTCATTGGCGTTGCCGCGCGCTTGGCTTCCGAAAAGGTATATCCTGGCGTCCTTGAAGTAATTCCGGATATCCTTCAGCAACAAAACTAGCCTTGAATCCATTTTTCAATCAGCCCGAACGCTTTTTCTGCAGCCGCCCTCCTTTCCTTAAATTTCGCCTGGCTGTAAAGTGTTTTGGTCGGCCGTCCGGCCACGTCAACGTACCGCGTGTTCGCATAATCCGTGTCAATGTCCGAAACCAACGCCCCGAGTTCTGGCAGCTTATCTGCCTGCAAGGCCAATTCTCGCAGGGAATGCATTTTAGGAAATTTCTTTCCCTGCTTTAGCAACAGGGCTTTCAGCGCCTTTTCAAGCGCTTGCTGGCAGTGGAAGCACGCTGGCGGATAAAGGCCCGCCTGACCCAAGTTGTCTGCGGCCTCCAGATCCATTCTGGCTTCATTCAACCAAACCGAATAATCAACCATGCTATGCTAAACAGATACGAACGCAGCTTTAAAAGAGCCTTCTCTTCCCATGCGGCGTGGCTTTCAGCCTTGTTGGAACTACAGCATCCTCCCCATGTACACGCCGTCCCTCACGTAGCCCAACTTCGCGTAGTATTCCCTCACTCCGACTCCGCTGATTACTAAAAGTTTTTCCATTCCCCACTCTTCCTTCGCTATCCGTTCCGCTTCCCCCAACAGCTTCGCTCCAAGCGACTTGTGCTGCAACGCCTCCTTTTTGGATTTGATGGGCAGCTGTTCGCCGTAAACATGTAGTTCGCGCACTCCCGCGGCCTCCTTTATTTCCGGCCGCCACGGTTTGTGGGGAAGACGCAAGCGCAGGATGCCCAAGAGCAGGTCGTTTGACTCGAAGGAAAGAAAAACTTCGTCGCCTTTGGAAGCCTTGTAGTTCAAGCGCTTCATTTCGACGTTGCTCCAGTCAACCTCTTCGCCGAATCTCGCCCGCAGGCCAGCTTCCCTGCACCTGATGCAGCGGCACTCCATCCCTTTTGCCTCGAGTTCCTCCTCCACCATCTCGCGCAGGTTGCTCTTGTCCACTCCGGCCGCTATCAGGTTGGTGGGAATGTCGCGGTCCACCCTCATAACCCGGCAGTATTCCGGAATGTATTTTTTGGAGGCGGCAATGACTTTAGCTGCCTGCACTGCAGTATAGGGAGTGAATTTTCCTTGCTTCCACAACTCGTACAAGCCAGTGTTCGGCATCACGAGGCAAGGATAGATTTTCAGCATGTCGGGCTTCCATTTTTCTGATGAGAAAAGCGTCCTGAACATGCGGACGTCCTTTGCCGGATTGGAAAAGAGGCCGGGCATCATGTGGTAGCCTATCTTGAAGAAGGCGTCCTTCGCGTACATTGTAGCGTACTCGCTTTGCTTCAGCGTGTGGCCGCGGTTTGCTTTCTCCAGTATTTTCCCGTCCAAAGTCTGTATTCCGAGTTCTATCCTAGTTGCGCCGTAGTCTAAAAGCGAATCCAATTTTTTCGGAGTCGAATAGTCCGGACGGGTTTCGAACGTCAGTCCTATGACGCGGTATGGGGCGTGCTGGTTTTTTTCCTTTGCTTCAAAAACGTTTTTGCTTCTGGAACAGTTAAGGGGGGTTAGGGCATCCGACCAAACTAAGGGGGGAAACCGGCCCCCCTTGGGTTGGTCGTTGAATGCATCATACATCCCCTTCACGAAAGAGTCCTGGTATTCCTTGGGCTGCGCGTTGAGCGTGCCGCCCATCACTATCACTTCGCACTTCTGGGGGGTGTGGCCGGTTGCCTCGAGTTGCTTCAAACGCGCGGTAACCTGTTTTTCCGGGTCGAAGTCGTTCTGGCTGGCCCGCATTGCTGCTGGTTCTTTGCCGGTGTAGCTCTTGGGGGAACCGCTGGAAGGCCCGCCCGGACAGTAGATGCAGGTTCCGTGCGGACAGAAGGTCGGCCTGGTCATTATCGCTACTACAGCCACGCCGCTGAGCGAGCGAACCTTGTGGGTCCTCAAAAGTTCCCGCAGTTTCTGGGGCGCGTTTTTCGGCAACGCTTCAAGGATTTCGGAGTTCCTGAAAAACCGGTCAAGCGAATATTTCCTGCACGCTTCCCTCTTGACTGCCGATATTTCCTCTGCCTTTTTCGGGTTGCTCTTGAGCAGAAGGGAGACAATTGCCTTAAGCGCCTTTTTTCTTTTGATTTCAGAGATAATGGCAACATCCCCAGTTTCAAGAAAATGGTGTATTGTCGTCAAACAATCAGGTGGGCCGCGAAGGCCCACAGGGAATAGAGGGCCTGCTGTATCGACGGGAACAGGAGGATTCCGTTGGCAGAAGCGCGGATGTCGTTCCACACGCTCGTCTCCGTTGTCATGGAAGCGGAAGCCTGTTTGGATATTTCCTTGCTTGATAGGGAATCCGCCTTGAAAACAAGCGGGTACTCGCCGTTCTCCTTCGGGACTATCTCGTAGGCCATGCTTACGACTGAATTGTGCGGCACGAACACCTTCTTCTTGGACACCCAAGAGGCAGGCAAACCTTCCGCGGACACTTCGAACACGTCAGAAGCGCTGCCCGTGTTCTGGAGCTTGAGGAAGAAAACAGCGGGCTGGTCCACTCCAACGCGCAACTCCGGGTTCTGGACCGCCAAGCCAAGCACGTCCTTGGAAACCTTGACCTTCGCCGTAGCCGCCAAAGGAGCAAGTCCGTCGTACTCGTCAATTGTCCTTAGCGCGAAATAATAGTCGCCGTCCTCCGCTTCAGGCGAAGCGGTGACAAATGCCTGGAACGGTTCCTCGTAGAACTTGGAAGGCTCGCTTACCCATCCTAACGGAAGCGAGTCCACCAGCAGCCTGTCCCACAATGCTTCGCCGCCAGTGGGCGAATTCAGGGAGGCTTCACCTGACGCGCGTTTTGCTGCGATGATTATTTTCTGGCCCGGGCCTATGATGCCCAAGTCTATTGAAGAGCCGACATGCAGCGCCACTTGCACTGGTTCGGAAACAACGAGCTTGGAAGCTAGGGCAAAAGACGAAAGGAAAAGCAACGACAGAAACAAAGCCATCCTCATGCTACAATCAACGTACGCCGTTGTTAAAAAACCCTACCTTCCTAAGCACAAAATGCGCTGTTTTCTGGCACTTGAACTCGACGAGGCAGCAAGGGAAAAACTCGCCGGAATACAGGAAGAACTGAAAAGCCTCGGCATCCGGGCCAGTTACCCCCAGGAAAGCCAGCTTCACTGCACCCTTTGCTTTTTCGGCGAGCTTGGCGAAGACGAAGTGAAGAGGAAAATGGAAAAGCTCGGAACCTTCCAAGCCAAACAATTCAATTGCACGCTCAAAGGAATCGGTTTTTTCCCTTCAGCGTCACATGCGCGGGTGGTGTGGGCTGGTTTTGAGGAGGGGAAGGAAGAACTGATTCAGCTTCAAGGAAACATTTCCCGCCTCCTGAACTACCATGACGGCAAGCCTTTCCACCCGCACGTCACGCTCGCCAGAGTCAAAACAACGAAGAACACAGGAACGCTGCCGGAATTCGCCCAAAAGCACGCCGAAACCCTCGCCACGTTCCGCGCCTCAACAATCCGGCTCTACAAGAGCACGCTCTCGCCGGAAGGACCGAAGTATGAAGTGTTGTTTGAAAAGGTTTTGAGCTAAGAAGAACCCGACATTTCGCCCAGCTGCCCTAAGGCTTCTTCAGCTGGAATTCCCCGAGCATGAGAAACGCGAGAATAAGGTAGACAACTGGCGTATAAGCCTGGAAGATGGGTGCAAGAATCAAAAGCAAGACTGCTGCGGCTGGAGACGGAAGGCCGAAATAGTGGCCTTTTGTTTCCTGAATGTTGAAGCGCGCCAAACGAATCAGAACCGCCCAGAAGTAGACCACAGCAGACGCGAAGTGCGCCATAAACCATTCCGGCGGAGCGAAAGTCAAGGCAGCAAAAGCAGGAGCAGCCCCGAACGCTACAGCATCGGAAAGCGAGTCGAGCTCGCGGCCGAAATCGTTGTGCTTGCCGGTGTGCCGCGCTATGCGGCCGTCGAGAAAGTCGAGGAAAACGGAGATGACGACGAAAAGGGCGCTCAGCGCGTATTCGATGAATGCGTAATAGACCGCAAGAAAACCGAACCCGGCCACGCCTAAAGTGATGAAATCCTTCAAATGCAGCTTCTCGAAGCGCATGAAAACAGAAGGGCAAAGCGCTTAATAAACAATCCATCCAAAAAGAAAAAAGCAGAGGAGAAGCTCGCCATCGTTGGCAAACAACGATGGCTTCGCTAAAGGAGTTGGACGCGCTCGTTGAAAAGCAACGAGCGCTTACGCTCAAAAGAGGAGGCCGCGATTGTTTCACAGAGAAACAATCGCTGCGCTCAAAGAGTTGGTCGCGTTTGGCGCTCAGGGCGCCGAACGCTTCGCTGAGATGGGCTCGTAGCTCAGCCTGGTAGAGCGCCAGTCTTATATGACCACCGCGGCTCGGGAAGAACCGCTGTGCCGGCTAAGAAAGCTGGTGGCCGAGGGTTCGAAAGACCATCTTTTTCTCTTTAAAAAAGAGATGCGGGCAAAGCCTAAACGGCTTTGTAGCACGCCGCAAACCGCAGTTTGCGCGCGAAAAGCTGGTCGGTCCAAAAAGAGAAAACTCTTTCTGGAGCGTCCAGTTGCCTTGATGAAAAAGATGGTCAGGGAAATCCCTCCGGGCCCATTTCCTTTTTATTCCAACGCGACCAAAAGTAGAGACATGCGCATCCTTAACCTGCCCATAGGCGGGCACTACTTCAAAATCATATCCTGGCCGAGCAAGCAGCTCTCGCCAAAGGAACAGCTTTATCTTGAGAGGAAGTACCGCATAATAAGCACTGCTGCCTTCGGCCACAAAGTAAGCAAGGCGGAAATCAAGGAGCACCTCACTGCGCCGGACATCGCGCTTGCCATTTTGGCCCTTGAAGAAAAAAACGGCAAACTCAGGGAAAAAGGATACTACAGCACAAAACAGGAGACAGTTGGCGGGCGGCCAACTGTTTACCTGGCCGGAACCGCGCTGCACCCGGACGTCAAGGGAAAGCACTTTTACGAACTGATGCAGCTGTTCGCCACCATGCTGGCTGGCGGCCAGATGCGATTTGAGGGAAAACCTCCGGTCTACATAGCAGCCCAAACCCAGCACCCACACGTCTTAGAAAAACTGGAAGCGTTGGGCCTCCACCCGGCAAAGGAGCATCCACCAGAAGAAGCCAGCCACCTGGCGGAAGTCGCATATACCCTCTCCAAAACCCTTGATGAAAGGGAAGGCGTAAACCGGACGAGAAGAACCGGGGACACCATCGCGCGCCTGGGCGCGTACCAAAAATACAGAAACATGTACGGAAAAAAAAATCCAACGCCGAAAAGCAAGAGACATAAGGAAATCCTCGGCGGAATAGATGCAAAAAACGGCGACGCCATAGTCCTTGCGGGACACTACCCGCACCCGTCCCCGGCGCACATACTAAACCCAGAAGTTGCATTGAAAGAAAAAGGGATAGTCGGCGATTTCTACAGGCTCCTGAAAGAGCATTATCCTGAAGAATTCAAGGAAATCGTGTCGCCGATTAAACTGCAAAGATTCGTAAAAACCACGCAGGAGGAAATCAAGCCGAGGCTGCTCACCCGTAAGAACCTGCTGGAACAGTACGGCTTCAACGCATACGGCAAAGCCATAGCAAAAATCAGGTTGACCGGAGACTTGAACAGCAGGCTCCTACAATTGAGGTTCGAACCGAACTGCTTTAATCTGGACGTCTTCAGGCGCGAACTCAAGAATGCAATAGAAAAACGCCCTGCGCTTGCAGAGAAATGGGAAAAGTTCGCGGGCATCGTAAAGGAACTGGGCTTGAAAAACACCTTCGAAGAAATCACGGAAGGTGAAACTGGCTTCACAATCGGGCTGATAGCGCACCCCGAAATAGGGCACATCGCGACAATACACGAGGACAGCGTCTCTATTACCCTTGACCCGACCGGGCTGAATATCCTGGACTGTGTGGCCAAGGCGGTTAAACCGGAAGGATGGACTAAGAATGAAAAAAGAAAGGGAAGAGGTAAAGGGGCAGTGCGAGACGCTTCTTGATTTGGCCAGAAAAACGTGGAACGAAGACCAAACACTGGCGAGGCGCTACGTCAGGCTCGCGTTCAGGATAGCCATGCGGCACAGGGTACATTTGGATCCGAAAAAGTTCTGCAGGAAATGCTTTGCTCCTTTTACAGCTGAAACGTTCAAGGTGCGCCAGGAGAGGAGGACCAAAACGGTTTTATACTCCTGCCGGAAGTGTAATTACACGAGAAGGATACCAAAGAGAAAAAAAGAGACTGCAATCGTTGCAAGCAGTTGGAAGCGATGATTTCAAGGAAATCATCGCAAAGCTAAGAACGATTGCTCCGCTCAAAGACCGCGTTCGGCGCACAGGTCGAACGCTTCGCTCAAAGGGGAATTAGCTTTTCGTTTTAGGACCGTCAACCTGGTCCGAAAAGACCGCGATCGTTGAAAGGCAACGATCGCTTCGCTCAAAGTGGCACCGAAGGCAAAAACGTGCCTTTTGCAAGACAAAAAGAGGGATAAGACACATGAGTGCAACTGATGTAGACGCGAACGTCCTGATAAAGAACGTAGCGAAGCAACTGGAGGCAAACGAGTCAATCAAGCCTCCTGAATGGGCGGGCAAAGTCAAGGCGTCGTCGCACAACGACCGGGCGCCCGAACAGAAGGACTTCTGGTTCCTCCGCTGCGCGTCCATACTAAGGACGATGTACGTCCGCGGAACACCGGTCGGCGTTGAGCGTTTGAGGCACAAGTACGGCGGCCGCACACAGCACGTGGTGCACAGGAGCCACCACCGGAAAGCAGGCGGAAAAACAATCCGTCTGGCAATGCAGCAGCTCGAAAAAGCAGGTTTCATAAAGAAGGAAAAGGTAGGCAGGGTGCTGACTCCGAAAGGAGTATCTTTGCTTGACAAGGCGAGCAAGGCATGAATGAAGACGAAGCCCAGGAATTGAGGAAGAAGCAGATCGAGGAGTTCCGCAGGATGCAGGCGGAAGAGCTCCAGAAGAGGGAACTCATGAAGCAAATCCTGGACGACCATGCGTACGGAAGGCTGAGCAACATACGCATCGCGAACAAGTCGTTCTACGACAAGCTCGTGATGCTGCTCCTGAGCCTCTACAGGAGCGGCCAGATAACCGGCAGGATAACGGAGAAACAGCTGTTGGCGCTCCTGAACAAGATACAGGAACAGAGGCGGGAGCCGGAAATAAGTTTCAAGAGAAAATGAGGGTGGAAGTTTATGACGAGCAACAAGTCGCAGGCGAAAAAAAAGAAGCTTGTAAAAGCAATGAAGCAGAACAGGCGCGTCCCGATATTCGCGATGGCCAAGACCAACAGGCGCTACAGGCAGAACCCGAAGCAGCGCCACTGGAAGAGGACAAAGCTGAAAATAAGGGATGATTGAAGATTAAGGAAAAAACGGTGAGATACTTATGGCAGAAGAAAAATTCGAGGACAAGACGCTCCGCAAGAAGGAGGAAATCAAGATAAAAGAAGGGGAAGCGGAGAAAAAGGAAGAGAAGGCGAAAGAAGAGGAAAAGAAGGCTCCTGCTGGAAAGAAGGAAGAGAAGAAAGAGGAAAAGAAGACGGAGATAGTCCTCGAGCGCAAATACACGGCGAACCTTTCAAGGGCCTACGCCAAGCCGAAAACGAAAAAGGCGAACACTGCAATAACGTTGCTCAAGGAATTCTGCGTGAGGCACATGAAGGGAAAAAGCGCTTCAATTGAGCCGAAGCTCAACGATGTAATCCGCGCGGCAGGCAGGCCCCTCAAGAAAGTGAGCGTGCTGTTGCAGAAGGACAAGGAAGGCGTAGTATACGCAAAACTGGCGCAGTAAACGATGTTTAACTTAGTAAAAGGGCATTACCACAAGAACCCGTTCATAGGCCTATTCCTGAAGACTAACGACACGCACACGCTTCTGCCAAAGAGGGCTCCCGGTGCTATAAAGATTGCTGCCGAAGCCCTCAAGACCGAACAAGTTGAAATGTTCATCAACCAGTCCCCGCTCATCGGACTATTCTCCGTATTCAACTCGAACGGGTGCGTATTCTGCTACGGAGCCGAACCCGAGGAAAAAAAGCTGTTGAAGAAGCACGGCTACAACGTCTGCCAGCTGCAGAACAGCCTCGCGCCAGGAAACATGTTCATGGCAAATGACAAGGCTGTTTTGTTGGGCGGCATGGTGTCGAAAGCATCGGTCAAGCACGTTGCAGACTGCCTTGGAGTGGAGGCTTTCCAGATTCCGCTGACCATGCACACTCCGGGCTCGCTCAACGTCGTAACAAACAAGGGATTGCTGGCGTATAACGACATTCCCGAAGTGGAGTACAAGCAGCTGAAGAAGATTTTCGGCGTCGAGGGGACAAACGGGACTGTCAATGGCGGAAGCGTTTTCAACGCCCTTGGCGTAATAGCCAACAGGCACGGCGCGATTGTCGGCGAAAACACTACCGGCTACGAAACGCAGAGGGTCTACGAAGCCCTGAGCGGAGAATGAGGTGTTCCATCATATGAAATTCGAGGAAGAAATCAGGAAGAAAAACGCCGAAATAAACTACTTGCGCGCGCAGGCAGGCGAGATACAGCGCCAGATCATGGCAATGAACGAGGCAAAAAACCAGCTGAATGCGGCAATAGAAGCGCTCGAAAACACGAAGGAAATGAAGAAGGGGGTATTGTTGCCATTGGGGCCGGCAGTGTTCGGCAAGGCAATCCTTGAAAAGGAAAACGAAGTACTGATTGACGTCGGGGCGCAGACTTTCATCCAGAAAACTCCGGAAGAGGCTGGCAAGACGATGCAGGAAAGGATAAGGATGATTGAAGCGAACCTCATGGAATTGCAAAAAGCGTACATCGCAGGCGCGGAGATGGCGGAGAAGCTGAATGAAGAGGCGGAAGAGTTGGTCGCGAAAATACGTCCGGAGTAACTGACGATGTTCGGGCTCCTGAAAAATACCCCGGCAGGTTCTTTGCCGGAGTATCAAGAACCCAACCCTAAAGGGCCGCGGCTCCGGCAAAGCCGGAGTTGGGTTTGTAATTCGCACGTAAACTTACAGCAAGCCGCAAGAGTAATCGCGCAAACCCTGTGGGTTTGCGGGATGCTGCAAACGCTTGCGCGTTTGCACGCATGCGACAAAAGTCTTGCGGCTTGCAGTCTAGCAAACGGCGCGAAAGTCTTGCGAAACTTTCGCGGTTTGCTATAACCCGTAAACGGGCGCGAATCCCCGTAGTCCCAAGTCTGAAGACTTGGGATTCGCGCGGGTTTGAAGACAGCGGCTCACGCCGCGCCGATTCAACGGTGTAAAAAATGTTTGGACTCCTCAAGAAAAAGATAAGCGGCTTCATCGAAAAGCTGACGAAACGCGAAGAAGACAAAGGCGAACCAGAGCAACATGAAAAAAAAGAAGAGCCGGAGCTTGCCATAAAACCTGAAGAACAGGCCAGAACAACGGAACAACATGAAAAAACAGGAGAAAAACCAATTCAACCAATAGAAAAAACAAAGCCGGCCATAAAACCGGAAGAACACCCCGCCCGAACAATAGAACAACCTGAACGAGTACATAAAATTGAAGCGCCAAAACCAATTCGGCCTGAAAAAACAGAAGAAAAACCAGCACCCAAAGAACAAATCCGACAAACACCAATTCAGGCTGCCCAACAGCCTCAACAGGAAACGAAAGTTCAACTGCCGCAGCCAACGCAGGGAAAACCAGTTCTTCAGCAGCCGAAAGAAAGGGAGCTGGCCCCTAAACTGGGTTTGGTTTCGAAAGTGAAGAGCTTTTTCGTGCGGGAAGTGGAAATCAAGGAAAGCGAAATCGCGCCTCTGCTGGACGAACTGCACTGGGCCATGCTGGAAAGCGACGTCAGCCTTGACACCGCGGAACACATAACGCAGAGGCTCAAAGAAGAGCTTACTGGAAAGAAGATCGAAAAAGACAAGCTGAACGAGAAGCTAAGGGAAAGCGTAAAGAGAGTACTTACGGAAACGCTGTCCTCGCAGACTCTCGACCTGACAGAATACATTCACGCTAAAGGAAAGCCGGTGAAGATTCTTTTTCTTGGACCGAACGGAGCGGGCAAGACGACTACCATAGCCAAAGTTGCGCATTACCTGAAGAGCAAAGGCATCTCGAGCGTTTTGGCGGCATCGGACACTTTCCGGGCAGCTGCCATAGAACAGATTTCGCACCACGGCGAAAAACTGGACGTACGCGTCATAAAACACGACTACGCTGCGGACCCTTCAGCAGTGGCTTTCGACGCAATTGCGCACGCGAAAGCGAAAGGAATCGATGTCGTCTTGATTGACACGGCCGGCAGACAGGAAACAAACTACAACTTGCTGAAAGAAATGGAGAAGATAAACCGGGTTGTGAACCCTGATCTGAAGCTGTTCGTCGGCGAGGCAGTTGCCGGCCACGCCATAGTGGAACAGGCCAAGGCGTTCAACGACTCGCTTCATTTGGACGGAATAATTCTTACGAAGCTCGACTGCGACGCCAAAGGCGGAACCTCCTTCAGCCTAGGGCACGAGCTCCGCCTGCCCATAGTCTTCATGGGATGCGGCCAAGGCTACGACGACTTGAAGAAATTCGACGCCGAATGGATTGTCTCCAATGTTTTGGCGGAGTAGGAGAAAGGGGCAAAGGCCCCACACAACAAACCGCGCCGCCATAAAAGCCGATTCATCTGCAATGCTGCGTCATGGCAACCGTTAAATTCCTAAATTCCCGATTTATTAGGCACTAGTGATTTCTCGTTAGAATTTACCTCTAAGTTTACCGAAAGGTTTAAATAATATAGTGCCCAATAGGCACTATGAGT
>JACROM010000026.1 GCA_016214445.1 Microcaldota archaeon | reverse complement strand
ATAAACTTTTTGGCGTTTTACCTCTTGAATTTTTAAAAAATCCAAAACCTATTGTATAAAACTGCAGAGTTAGGGCTTAATCAATTACCGGAAAGCCACCAGCGAACATTTTACGATAACAGTCTGCACGCTGAACGAGCTGTTGGAAGACAAACAAAAAGAAGTGATAACCTAAGACAGGTTTCCCGCGCTTTCAAGATGGTAAACAAAAGTCTTCACTTGGCTCAACCACTCTACAGACAAAGCGTATCCAGCCCCTTCTTTAACCAAAACGCCATCATGGTGCAGGGCCTTGACGCGCTTGCAAACGCCCTGGTAACTACAACGACAACGCACGCCATTCTCACGTGGCAACCAGAAAAACAGAAATCTGGGGCAAAAACGCCCTTCAAAGCGAAAAGAAGAAAAAACAGAAAGAAGGGAGCAAACGCCCCACACTCTAAAAAAGGAAGCTACTCGGCCAAGACTATGGCGACGCCAAGAGGCTTGCGCGTCAGGTTGCCTGCGCGTATGCCAGCAACGTTCTTGATGCCCTTGCTTTCAGCGAGGTCAAGCAAGCGTTGGGTGACTATGCCGTCCAGAACAACAGCGCTCACTTCGCTGGAATCCGTAACCGTTTTCATTATCTCACGGATTGGTACTTCAGCGGCAATGCCAAAACTCGGGTTCAGGAGCCTCGCCTTCAGCGAACCCTCGAGTTCCTTCAACGTCGAGCGTAGTTTGGCCTCGGTTTCGGGGTCAATGGCGCTCTTTCGGGCTGCTGGCTGAGCAACAGGTGCTGCGGCAACAGGCACAGACCGTTCCACTGGGGCGGGGGCCTGCTGTTCCTGCATCGGTTCGGGCGCGTCCTGTTGTTGGTCGAATGGCTTCAGTTTGGGCAGCGAAGCATTCTTTCGGGACTCGCGGCGCGTGTCCATCATGGACGAGTAGCCTTCCACCTGCTCAACCGGCACTTTCCTGCGCAGGCAGCGGATTATCTCCTTTCTCGACAACTCTTCCACTTCGTGGCCTGTAGGCGCACGCGCAACGAAGTCAATATCCGCAGCTGCAATGAGCTCGCGCAGGATTATGTCCCCTCCGCGGTCGCCGTCCAAAAACGCTATCACTTCCTTCTGCTCGCAAAGCGCAACTACGGTGTTGCTCACCTTGGCGCCGCCTATGGCGACAACGTTCTTGATGTTGTTCTTGAGCAGGTTGTTCACGTCCGCCCTGCCCTCGACCAGTATGATGGAGTCGCTGCGGGCGACTTCCGGTCCGGCAGCGAGCTTGTCAGCTCCGTAGGAAACCACGTCTGAAAGCTTCAGCTCGTCGCGCACCATGTCGGCAAGCTCCTTGCTTTCGGGAAGTTCTTCCGTGACAAGGCTCTTGAGCAAACCTTTCGCGCGGTCCAAAACCTGTTTGCGCTTAAGGTTGCGCGAGTCCTCTATTCGGTGGACTTTTATCCGCGCCTCGCACGGACCAACCCGGTCCACTATCTCCAAAGCGCCTCCGAGGATGCTAGTTTCCACCATGTCCAAAGAAGACGGAACTATTACGGTGCCGAAGCTTTTGCCTCCGCGGAGCTGGAGGTCCACTTCTATCCTTCCGATCCGGCCGTTCTTCTGGAGCTCGCGGAGGTCGAGCTCGTCACCCAAAAGCCCTTCGGTCTGGCCGAAAATCGCCCCTACTATGTCGGGTTTCTCTATTATGCCGTCCACTTCGAAGCTCGCTTTTATCAAGTATTTTACGGTATCCACGTATGTTTTTCCCATCAATTTCACCTTTTTCAAGGATCTCCTCGAATCTTGTGGGGAGCTCCTCCATTGTGGACACGCCGAACACGCGTTTCACGTCAAGACGTAGGGCCCTGTCCGGGAAAATGTTGACAGCTGCAAGCGATTCGGAAAACTCTTTGTCTTTCCGTTCGCCTTCCCCGTCAAAATCGAACAGCAAAACTATTTCCCTGCCCTGCAACTCATTACAGTGCCTTTCCGCCCAGCGCCAAGCCGGGCCGTGCGCTTCAATCGCCTCAACCCCAAGCACTTTCAACGCTCTCACATCGTGCTTGCCTTCGACGATTACAACTGCCGCCTTCAACCTGGCGAGCGTCTTTTCCGCCTTTTTCGCGGCTTCGCGCAACAACTGAAATCACCGAACGCGTTCCCGTTCAGCAATCAGGTCATATAAAGAAGGAGAAATGTCGACAATGTCCCGCGCGGCAATTATCCCGACCACTTTCCTGTTCTCGAATACTATCAGCCTTTTTATTTTCTTTTTGCCCATGAGCCTAGCTGCCTCGCTTATGTCTGCCTCGGGCCCTATGCCTATGAGCGGTTTTGAAGCCACCTGTTTAACCGTTGAATCGAGCTTTCTCTTGGCGAGAACTTTCCTCACCAGGTCCTCGTCGGTCAGCAGCGCGTAGGGTTCCTTTTTCGAGTCAAGAACCAGAAGGCTGCCGACGTCATGTTTCATCATGGTTTCGGCTGCTTCAAAGGCGTTTGCGGAATCACTGATCTTGATGATTTCTGATTTCATGCAATCTCCGACTTTAATGCCTGTGTCCATGAAACCCTTTAGAGCTTAGAGTATTAAAAAGCATCGCTACGCTTTTTGACGGAGACGCCGCTTGGACGCCAGCGTACCCGAACAGATACAACCGTAACTAAAAAGATACACTGCGAAAAAAACCGAAAAAAAACCTTAATAAACCCTTGAAACACAAGGATTCCGCAAGACGCTCCCGTCTTGCGCTTGAATTGCTGCGAAGCGGACAATTCAAAAGCGGTCCGCAAAAGCAGATCGCTGAAGAGGCAGCTTCTTTTAGTTTAAACAGAAGGTGAATGTGAAAATGGCAAAATTAACTATCCCGACAATGGTTGACGGCGGAAAGGCGAACGCAGGCCCGCCTTTGGGTCCTGTTTTGGGCCCGACCGGCCTGAACATCGGCGCGGTCATCGCGCAAATCAACGAGAAGACCAGGGCGTTCGCGGGAATGCAGGTTCCGGTCAAGGTTGTAGCGGACACTACAACAAAGACTTTTGAAATCGAAGTAGGCACTCCTCCAACGTCGGCGCTCATAAAGAAGGAACTCGGAATCAAGGAACCGGTCAAGGAGGAAGCTGGAGTGAAGGGCAAGAAGGTAATAGGCGACATTTCCCTTGAAAAGCTCAAGAAGGTCGCCTCGTCCAAGACCGACCAGTCGCTCGCCAAAACCCTCAAGGCAAGGGTCAAGGAGGCTGCCGGAACGTGCCTCTCTCTTGGCGTGACAATAGAGGGAAAGAGCGCCAAGGAGTTCATCAAGGAAGTTTCCGAAGGGAAGCACGACGCAGAACTCAAAGGCTAGGCGTTCTTTTTTTATTTTTTCTT
>JACROM010000064.1 GCA_016214445.1 Microcaldota archaeon | reverse complement strand
TGTCAGTCGACGACGGTTGTTTTTCGTTGTTTTGCGTTTTTTTGTGTGTGGGCATAGGAGGTTATGGCTGGTTTTGAGTTTTTAGCGGGTGTTTTGCGAAGAAAACCTACCAACGAAAAAACGCTTCATTGGTAACCCCCTTTGCCCATATGCTTTCTTCTTCATTGTTTTCGTCTTCCAGTGATTCCATTTTTGTTTTCCCCCGATTTTTTGCTCGCTAGTACAGCATGCAGCACAACGGCAACGGGACGACGTTGTGCTCCAACGTGAGGCCGTCCTTGACGTAGTAGTCTGTCGCGTGCTTGTACCTGTGCGAGCCGATTTCGAACGTCTTGCCCCCTACCATGTAGTCGGGCGTCTTGCTTTCGCGCTCTGTTTTGACGTATCTCGGCTCCAGCTGCCGCATGTTGGACACGAAGATGTCCTCCCGCGTGCCGCCGACAACTGTTTCGAAGGATGCTCCGGATGTGCTGGCGAGAGCGGCCCGGAATGGAGGCGCGAAAAGGATCTTCGGTTCCTTTCGGATTAGGCTGGCGCCTTTCTTGTACGGTTTTACCGCGCAAAGCAGCTCGGTTTGAGTCAGCGCGTTGACGGCGCTCATAACGAAGTGCACGTTCCTCCCCACGTTTTTTGCGATGGAGTTGAAGCTGATTTCATTAGCCCCGGAAAGCGCGAGCACGTTTAGGAGCTTGTACGCGCTCTCGATGTATTCCGCGTCGATTTTGACAACTGCCGCCAAGTCGCGCCGGACGATGCGCTCGACAATCCGGGAGTGCAACTCTTTTGCGTGCTCCTTGTTTTCGAGGTAGATCGGCAGGGTTCCGATGCGCATGTATTCCTCGAACCGGTGCGCGTGTGGCGCTATGTTTGCGGCAAGCTCCCTGCGTTTTTGAAAATCCAGGAGGTTCCGCAGGGGTACGGCGTCAAAGTCAACTGAAAAACCAAGCGCAAGGAACTCGCGGAAAGAAAGCGGAGGGAGATTGAACAGCAGAGCCCTGCGGGAAAGGTCAGCTGCTTCCTGCTGTATTTGGACGCCGGAGGAACCGCTAAAGTATACCTCGTGGAATCCGCGGTCGTACATTAGTTTCAACTCTTGCGCCCAGCGCGGGCTCGAGTGTATCTCGTCTATGAACAGGCTTTTGAAGCCTTTCCTTTTCGCCGACTCGGCGAAGTCGACGAGGCTGATGCTTCTGAATACAAGCTCTTCAGCGTTTACGTAGAAAGAATCTTCCTTTCCTGTAGCTATCTGCAAAAGCAGTGTTGTTTTGCCTGTTCCGCGTATTCCGTACACGCCGGCCATGCATGCTATTTGTGCAATTTTGTGAATAAACCGGCTATTTTTTTTTGGCCTAGCCCTTGATTACCCCGAGCGGAACCATCTTGGCGACAATCTTGCACAACCCGGCAGCCTCAACCGAGGCGACCACATCGTCCACGTTCTTGTAAGCTCCGCCCGCCTCTTCCGCAAGCGACTGCGGGTTCGGGGCCCTTACGGCTTGGCCCTTGCTCCTCATTTCCTCCTCTATCTTCCTGCCGTCGAACCTCCTCAACGCCTCGTGTCGGCTCATCACCCTTCCGGCACCGTGGCAGGAGGAGCCGAAGGTTTTCGCTGCGCCTGGAAGGCCGCACAACAGGTAAGAGGAAGTGTTCATCGAGCCGGGTATGATTACGGGCTGGCCGGTCTGGCAGTAGGTTTTCGGTATTTCCCTCCTGCCTGCCCAGAACGCGCGAGTTGCGCCCTTGCGGTGGACGAAAACCTTGCGTTTTTCGCCGCCGACTTCATGTTCCTCGAATTTCCCGATGTTGTGGCACACGTCGTACACCAGATCCAAGCCCATCTCGTCGGATGATTTCTTGAACACTTGCTCCATGGTCTGCCTGACCCAGTGCGTCATGAGCTGGCGGTTGCAGAAGGCGTAGTTTACGGCGCACGCCATCGCGCCCAAATAATCTTCGGCTTCCTGCGAGTTGACTGGCGCGCAGCAGAGTTCCCGGTCAGGGAGGTTTATCTTGTATTTCTCCGCTGCCCGCAGCATTATCCGGATGTAGTCGTCGCACACCTGGTGGCCGAAACCCCGCGAGCCTGAGTGTATCATCAAAGTTGCCTGTCCTCCGCTTATCCCGAACGCCTTTGCTATGTTTTCATCGTAAACTTTCTCGACCCGCTGCACTTCGAGGAAGTGGTTTCCTGAGCCGAGAGTGCCGACCTGAGGTGAGCCGCGTTTCCGCGCCATGTCCGAGACCTTGGAGTAGTCCGCGCCGTCGAGACAGCCGTTTTCCTCGCAATGCTCGGCATCATTTTTGACGCCGTAGCCTTTCTCTATCGCCCAATCAACGCCTTTCGTCACCACGTCCTCGAGCTGGCCGTGGCTCAAGCGCAAGGAGCCTTTGCCGCCCACTCCGCATGGCACGTTGTTGTACAAGGTATCCGTAAGTTCCTTGAGTTTCGGCTTCACTTCTTCAGCCATAAAGTTAGTGCGCACGAGCCGGACGCCGCAGTTGGACACCACGATGCCGTTTGCTATGAAGTTGTGCGTTTCTGCGACTGTGAAGTCGTAAACCTCGCCCTCGTATTTTTCTTCGGTGATTTCAGAGACTTGGTCTTGGAGCGCGCCGTAACGAAGCAGTTCTGCGTTACCCTGTGTTTTGAAGTCCTTGAACGAGACGAAATCAAGAGGGATTCTTTGTCCTGCGTTTTCGTAATAGCACCCTTCAATGAACCTTTCGTTCACGTCGCCGTCAGCCAGCAGTTTTTGGGCTTCCTTCAGGGTCAAGCCTTTTTTCTTGTACTCCTTTACCGCGCAGTCTGTGCGCGAACGCTTGTCATGAATCGCGTGTTTGAGCAGGATGTACTTGCAGGCGATTTCAGCTAGTTGGCGTTTTTGTCCCTGATATTCAAACCCGATTTTTGTCCACAAGCGCAGAAGGTTATCCTCTTCAGCAGAGATTTCCAGCCTTAACCTGACTACGTCCCCCTGCTTGTTTGGGTCTTCAAAACGTTCGGCAATCTTCGTGGTTTGAACTCCGAACCTTTCCAAGAGGTTCATGATTTGGATGAGGAAATGCCTTCCGTTGTCCTTGTGGATTTCGTTCTTGTTCATGCAGAGAACCGGCACGTCAAAACCTGTTTTCGTGTGTGTTCGGGGCGCGGACAGCTCAGCGCCGAACAAGCCTGCCAGAAACAGCCGCTGTATCCATGCAGGCGAGGCGTTTATCCATGCAGGAACCGAATATTCCGTGTATGTTTTTTTGCCTATTGGCATCCCTGCCTGTTGCAGGAGTTCGCAGAATGCCTTTTGCTGAACGTACACCTCGGTTGCGGTGCCGGTGATTGTCTTCTTGCCATAACGGGTTTGTATGGTGTTCGAGCGCGTGCGTTCCAATATGCCTGCGTTGAAGCCTAGTCTCTTGATGTCTTCCTGCAGTTTTTCCATGTCTTCTTTTTGGCCGTACGCGCTGGCCCTGAGTTTCTTGCCGCAATGACACAATGTCCCGTCTCCCATGAAGTAGCCGAGTATTCTTGCCAAGAGCGCCGTACGCACTTCATTTTGGACTTTCTCGTGTCCGACGCCTTCGAAATACTGGACTGAAAGGGTATCCCCTGTATGCACCTGTCCTGCTGGTTTGAATGTTTCCTGGACTTTTAGCGGGTGGTCTTCAGAACAAACGATTTGCTTGCCGGTACTGGTGGTTATCCGAAGCATGCGTTTGTCCGCCTTTTTTTTCATGAACGCCAACAGCTGCTTTGCTTTAAGCGTGTTTTCGTCCAACGAAACTAGTGAAGTGTGCTGTCTCTGCAGTGAGAGCTGGTATTCGCCTGCGGCCTCCACCTTGCCGAAGTCCGACTCGAAGTCCTTGATTCTCTTGCGGTAGCCGAATTCCGTGAGCACTTGTGTGTCACTACCCAAGCAATTAATATCATACCCGATCCCGCCCGGCGACACCACGCCGGTTTCAACGTCAAAAGCCCCGACTCCCCCTATGGGGAAGCCGTAGCCTTCGTGGCCGTCCGGCATCACATAGGAGGCCTCGATTATGCCGGGCAGCATGGCCACGTTCTTGGCCTGGCTGAGCGTGCGGTCGGTCATCATCCTTTCAAGGACTTGCCTTTCAGCTATGACGCGTACAGGAACATTCATCCCCTCTTCCTTCGGCCACTCAAAAACAGCCCTTTCGATTTCATTAAACATGCATCATCACCGTTTTAGCGAAGAAAGTGATGGTGAAACAATATTTTTAAACATGCGTCATGAATAGAAGCTTATGCACCTTAGGTTCAACGTGTTCAAGGAGAACGGCAGGGGAGTGCTGGAGCTTACTGATTCGGAGCTTACCATAATACTGAACCGAACCTACCATGTCAAGCCTTCCTATGTCTCGGCGGTAGAGCAGACGAGCCAGCTTTCCATGGACCGGGTAGGAGTCAAGCTCGAGTTCTTCGACCTGTTCGGCAACAAGGAATCGGTTATTTTTGCGATGCACGCGTCCGAGCTGAGGACCCTGAAGAAGGCCTTGGGCAAGTAATTTCCAGTGCGGTGGTATGTCTTGAAGCGGTTATTGTTGTTTTTGTTGTTCCTCTCTTCCTTTGCTTTTGCCCTTTCCTCGCTAAAGGTTCCTGCTGTCGCGACCAACGGCCAGGGGCTTATCACCGACATAGAGACGTCCATTTCCAAGGACGGTGGAGGCGTATTCGTCGACATCGAGCCGTTCATTTCAGTTGAAACGCAGAATTCAGCAAAGACTGCCGCATTGGTGGCGGCCAAGGCAGCTGGCAAGAACTTAAGCGAGTACCGGGTGTTCTTCAAGGTAGTGGCAGACACCCAGTTCGTGGACGGGCCTTCAGGCGGGCTTGCCATGACGCTTCTGGCGTACAGCGAGCTGAAAGGCAAGAAAATAAGGCCCGATATTACAGCAACTGGAACCATAGAGGTGGACGGAAGCGTCGGCCAGGTTGGCGGCGTGATGGAGAAAGTTCAGGCAGCTGCAAAACATGGCGTGACTTTGTTTTTGGTGCCGCAGGGCCAGAGCATACAGAGCGGCATAGACGTTGCAGAGCTTGCAGAACGCCAGGGCGTGCAGGTGGTCGAGGTCAGGAGCTTCGAGGAAGCGCTGAAATACGCCTACACCGGCAAAGGAGTGAGGGTTGTAGTGCCTGAACGGGTGGAGGTTCCGCTTGTCCTGGAAAACCTCACCTCTGTTTTGCCGGCCTATATTGTTCCGATGCGCGAACTTGCGCAATCGAATTACGAAAAACTCTCGTCTGCACGGGCTGGTTTCGCCTCTGATTCCGTCATAGCTGCAGTGCTGAAGAAGGCGGAGAACCGCAGCCGCGCCATGATAGGCAACGGCTACTACTATTCTGCAGCGAACGAGGCGTTCCTTGCTCTTATACAGGCAGACTCTTTCAGGCTCGTCAACGTTTCCAAGAACGATTTGCTCGCCAAAGTTTCCTCCCTTGATTCCGCGCTGTCCGCTTTCAAGCCGATAGAGGTTAACGACCGAAACATAGAGTGGGCAGTTGGTTCGAGGCTGCGCGCCCAGTGGGCGAAGGAACGGGTTGCAGAGCTGAAGGAAAAACTCAAGGAGGCCGAGCAAACGTCCGCTTTTGTGGAGGATTACGCCGCTTCCGAAAACTGGTTTTCCGCAGCTAAGCAGATGGACTATTTCGCGAGGAGGCTGGATGGAATGGAAATTGACGGGAAGGCGTGGACTTCCTACGCTTACAGCCGTTTGCTTCTAGCCAACGCCACTTACCAGGAAAACCAGGACACCGAAGCGTTGTTCCACCTTGAAGCGTCCAAGAACGCCTTTGTCGAAGGGGACTATCTCACTTCCTCTTTCGACAGCTCCTTCGCTATTGGTTTCGCAGAGGCTTACGGCGAACTGTTGGATTTGGCGGAGTCTGGTGCGATGCCGGAAAACCCGGTTTCAAAGGACAAAATGCGAGGGCACACGAGCATGTGGGGTCTCCTTTACTACGGCCACGCCCTCTACAGCATGCAGGAAGCGAACCGTTCCAAGGACTTGGGCTACGTGGTGAACGCGTTCAAGCTCAGCCATTTGGCGGAACAATTGGATTTGAACCTGAAGAATTTGGGAGGTGTCCCTCCCTTTTCCGGTCTGCCTGCAAACGCAACCGTGGAACAACCCAAAGCGCAAACCTCCATAGTCGTTACAACTGTGCCTTCTTCTCCGGACCCCCTGCTCTATGGCGCGGTTATTGCAGTTGTCGTGGTGGTGTTCGTTGCTTTGGTGCTGGTTTTCGCAATGCGCCCGCGTCCTGGCAAAATGTCCAAACAGGAGAAAGTCGACATGCTTGAACAGCGTTTGTTGGAAGGCCACATCAGCGAATCCACTTACAAGACGCTCTCCAGAAAGTTTGAATCGGTGAAACGCGGAAAATAAGTCGGCCCTAAACCCGTTCAAAAAACCTTAAATACGCGGGATGGTTAAACCTGAAAGCGCTCATTTTTAGTTTTTCAGAAAGGTGATGTTTATGGGCTCTCAATTCAAGGAACAAATCCGCAGAATAGTTGACTCTTTTGACATGCTGGCGGACGACCCGGCAGTTCCGAAGAACGTGAGGAACAGGATGCAGGAAGCAAAACAAAAATTGCAGAGCGACGAGGACATCTCGACTAGCATTTCATCTGCTGTTTACGCATTGGACGAGGTTTCAAATGACATCAACCTGCCGATGCACGCACGTACTCTTGTGTGGAATCTTTTGAGTGAGCTGGAAGCGTTGAAGTCGCAGGCGCAGGGTTGAGTTGAACGAGCTAGACGCATTGAAGAACAAGTGAGTTGTGCGTCAGCTAGCTTGCCTTCTTTTTCGTCAGTTTTGCCAAAAACCAGCCAGAGTAGAGGAGGTACCATTTGCTCTTCACATCGCCGTATTTTCTGCCTACGTGTTTTTCAAACAATGCACGTTCTTCCGCGGTTATATGCGTTCGCCGCTTGTGCTCGGCGAGGAATTCTACGTCCAACCCCACCTCTGCCGCAAGTTTTTTGAGGTCTTCTTTCGGAAAAACGTTGGGCGTCTGCGTGTGCGCAATATATATCTCTCCATCTTCTTTCAACGAATCCCTGGCTTTCTCGAGAAGCTGGCGGCTTTGGTCGGGCCCAGACGGCCGTAGTTTGTCATCTCTTAGTTTCATCGCGTTCGGGTCGGTCAGGACGTTGTGCAGGTGTATTTCGTCCGCAAAATGCGGAGGCAACTTTACTTCTTGGAACATCCGCGGGAAGCTTAAAACGCGTTTAATGGGATTCAACCTTGAAGAGATACGGCGCAGTTTACTGAACCTCTCGTGATAAAATGGATTGCTTTCGAAGCAAATATGCAGTTCTCCGCGCCCGATTTCCCTTCCTCCTGACGTTCCCGGATATTGCCCCTTTGGCCCGACATGCACTACTACCCTTCCCGCGTATTCCGCCAGTAGGCGCTTTAATCGTGTCTGCATGTTGTGTAACCAGCGGGCCCGGTGGGATTTTCGATGCGGTCCGGGATCCAAAAGCGCGAAGCGCCGAGATCCTTTCTTTTGGACCGCCCAGCTTTTCTTTGGAAAGAAAAGATGGGCATTCGAACCCACGACCTTTTCCTTACTCCCAATTTTTCTTTCTTTTCGTGGAGGTTTCGTCACAAAGCAAGGCTTTGTGAGCGTGCTACAAAGCCGTTGAGGCTTTGTTCGCATCTTTCTTTCATAAAGAAAGAAAAGATCCTTAGGAGGGAACTACTCTGTCCAGACTGAGCTACGGGCCCTTGGCAATACTTTTTTGTATGTGCGGGTTTTTATTTGCTGTTTTCGTTCCTTTTGAAATGGTATTGGACGTTTCCCAGATTTCGGTCAGCGTCTTGGGGGACACCTCCGCTCGCGCTACGGTTTCCCCCGCTACCCTGGGAAGCATCCCCCTTCCCATCGTATTTGGTATGATTGCATATGGTTCTTGACGTTTCCCAGATTTCGGTCATAAGCGTGGGCATAATCGCCATAGTAGCGCTGCTCGTCGGCCTCGTGTTGTCCAGGCTCGGGTTCGCCTCTTCAGTAGGATTCATTATAGCTGGCGTGCTTCTTGGCCCTCTTGGCTTGGGCCTTCTGCAGCCAGGCGAAGGGCTGGCCGAAGTTTTCGGCGAAATCGGCCTGCTCATACTGTTGTTCTATCTTGGCTTGGAGTTGAGCGTAGAGAGCTTCAAGAAGACCGGGTCTGTAGCGCTTGTCATGGTGTTCGTCGAGTCTGTTGTCGCTTTCGCAACTGGTTTTGCCATATCCAAGTTCTTCGGCTTCACCGACCTTCAGGCGCTCGTGGTTGGAGCGATGCTGCCCTTTGCTTCAACTGCCATAGTGGTCAAGTTCCTGATGGACAACAACATAATGGACTGGTTCGAAAGCAAGATCGCCATAAGCTCGCTCGTCATAGAGGACTTCGTCGCCATACTGATGTTGGTGGCGCTGTCAAGCATTTCAGCTGCGAAATCCCTGAATGTGCTTGTCCTGAACGCGCTGTTTTTCGTAGTTGCAATGTTCTTTGTGGTCCGCAAGGTCTCGAAGCATGCGCTCGCGTTGTTGGACAAGCTCGGCCACTCGGACAAGATGGCGCTTTACGCCATAGGAGTTGGCATAGTTGTAGGCTATTTCGGCGAGCTGTTGGGCATTTCTAGCGCCTTAGGCGCCTACTTTGCGGGTTTCGCCCTTGCCGAAACGAAGTACGGCGAGCGCATCAAAAAAGAGTTGGGACTTTTCCGCGAGTTCTTCATCCTGTTCTTCTTCGTCAGCTTCGGGGTAACCGTGACGATGCCCTCTTCGCCTTCGATGTACTGGCTGCTTGGGGCGCTTGTTGTGGCGTACATAGTTTCGAAAGTCATCGCTTACGGCATCTTCGGAACCGCTTTGGGCTTCAAGCCCAAGGCGGCAATGACTACTGGTTTGCTCATGGTGTGCATCTGAGAGTTCAGCATAATAATAGCTGTCGCTGCAGCGCCGCTGGTTCCGGGCAGCGCGGACCTTATTTCGCTCGCGTTCCTGCTTACTCTCGCTACTGCGGCCTTGTCGCCGTTCCTGTTCCGGTGGAGGGAATCCATAGCGGAGCTGTTCGTCAGGCTGTACCCGAAATCCGTCCAGCGCACCATGTCGGTTGTCGGAGTTGAGATGAGGGAACTCGACCGTTTCTCCAAGAAGTTTGATGACGCGTTCTTTACCTCGGTGAAGAACCTCCTGTTCAACTTCGTCATAGCGCTGGCGGTTGTCTACCTTGCTGCTGTCTTGAACGCGGAAGTCCTTTTACCTGCTTTCCCGAACCTGCCTTCTTCCGCCACTCTTGCTGTTCTCATACTGCCGTTAGTGGTGTGGCCGATATACCGGACGTTCCAGGAGCTCCGGTTCCTTACCACCATGGTGGTGGAGCACTTCTTCGGCGTAACCTCGGTGGAAAAAACCTCGGAGGCGTTGGTCGGCGTAGTGATGGTGTTCATGGGCGTTTTTGCCGGAAGCTGGCTTTACGGCCTTCATGTTCCTCCCTTGTACCTGCTTGTTCCCTTGCTTTATACCATACTGGCTTTGCTGTTCCTTTCCCGTTCGCTGTGGTCATGGTTCGACCGGCTCGAGAAAGTGCAGGGAGTGTTGAGCGACGCGCGTTCTGCCCCGCCGGAACTGCTGAAGCTGGCGAAGACTTTCGACGCGCGCGGCAACTCGGTTTCGAAGTTGAACGAGGAACGGGTTTTGGCGAAGGAACAGATAGAGGAGGCGCTTGCTGCAGGGGACTCTTCCAGGACGCGCAGCTTGTTGTCCTCCTTCCGCAAACGCGAGGCGGCCTTGCTGGAAAAACTTCAGCGCTCCACTGCCGCCCACCCATTTCAGGAACGGAAGAGGAGCAAACATTTGGAGGGCTACTTTTTCGGTAAGTTGAGGAAGAAAACGAAGACGAAGAAACACTAGTTTCGCGGGTCCTCGGTAGCCTTGTGTTGACTTTTTTTCTACCAAGAGCTTTTATACGTTGTCGCAAACAGTTTTTGAACAGATTCGCAGGTGTTGTCTTTTGAAGTACCCGAAGATTTTGAGCATAGGCGACCCCAACTTGGGCGAGCTCTTCGATGACCCGGTTGTCGTGGAAGAAAAGGTGGACGGAAGCCAGTTTCGCGTGTGGTTTGACGCCGGCGGGCAGATGCGCTGCGGAAGCAAGGGCGTTTCTTACGACGACGAACACCCCCCGGACAAAATGTTTCTCCTGGCCATCCGGAACGCGGAAAAGCATTTCCGCGGGCGTGAAGAAGAACTCAAAAACGTTTTCGTCGTTTTCGAGTACCTTCAGACGCCGCAGCAAAACGCGCTGACGTACGAGCGCGTGCCAGCTGACAATCTTTTGGTGCTGGACGTGAGCGTCGGGGGGAAGTGGCTCGCGCGGCGGGAAAAGGAAGAGTTCGCGCGAACTCATGGTTTCGAATGCGTTTCGGTTTTGTACGAGGGAAAGCTCGGCCAGGCTGCTGAAATCGAGCACCTGCTGCAGACGAAAAGTTTCCTGGGCGACGTGGATGTCGAGGGCCTGGTGGTGAAAAACTACCACCGCTTCCATACGGGCAACTACCTGGCCGGCGCCCCTGTGTTCGGAAAGTACGTGCGCGAGGAGTTCAAGGAGCTGAACCGCGAAGTGTGGGGCCAGGGCAAGACACTCGAGGAGCGCATCATGGAGCATTTTCCGAAAGAGCAACGCTGGGAAAAGGTGGTGCAGCACCTGCGGGAGGAAGGGCAGCTCCAAAGCGGCGTCAAGGATATAGGCAAGCTCATCCAGGCCGTTGAAGAGGATTTCGCGGAGGAGGCGGCCGCGTTCGTAAAAGAATTTTTGTGGAACGAGTACAAGTTCGCCCTGCAGCGAAAGGCCCGCGCTGGCTTCGCGGAGTGGTATAAGAAAAAGCTCCTCGACGGCGCGTTTTCAGGCCGCTCTTGATGGTAAGCCGGTGAAGCGATGAGGCCGGGCGGCCGCGGGGGCTTGCTATTCAGCAAACAAAAGACGGTGCGGCGGACCGTCTCGCTGGCTAGCTTTTCGCGGTCTTCCAGTTCCGCATTTGGACCTGTAATCCCAAATGCGTTTGTCTTCTCCCTTTCTACGATTTCGCTGTTTTCCAGAAAGCGTTGAAGTATTTCTCGAAACTTTTCACTGCTTCTCCGCTCTCTATGAGGAACCCTTTCGGTTCAGTTGTCCACAACGCGATGATGGCCTTGTTTTTGTAGAAGACTATCTCCATGTTGGTGATTAGGTACTGCGGGAGGTACCGAATTTCGGAGAGCTTCGGCGTCACCAGTTTGGGCAGCTTTGCAGTCTCATTCGGCTTGTTTTTCTCGTCGAAATTCGCGAGCATCTTCACCCGGATTCCTTTGGCGCTCCGCCTTTTGTGGTGGCCGTAGAAGAACTCCCTCAAGTTCGGCGTGTCCCCGTATCCTGCCCCTATCACGTAGTAGGTTTCGCCCTTCCTGAGTTCATCGAGCATCCCGCGGAAGAGGTTGGTAACTGCCTTGAACCCCTCGTAAACAGCCGCCTCCGGTTTTTGGGCAGTGTTTTTTTCCGCCTCAAGCGTTGGTAAAAGTTCTTCGACCAGCCGCCTTTTTTCCGCCAGCTCCTCTGCCTTTTCATCCATGTAGTCAAGCAGCCTCCTTGCCGGGAGCGCGGAAAAATATTTGACCTTGCCGCGCGTGACATGGCCCGCCAGCCCTTTCTGTTCGAGCCGGTCCAGAATCTTGTAGACTTTCGAGGAAGAGACACCTGCTTCCGAAGCAATTGCGCCCGTCTTTGTTTGGCCGAGCCTCACCATGGTTAGGTAAACCTTGGCTTCCCCTTCTGTCAGGCCGATTTCCGACAGCTGTCCCGGGTCCATGCGTTTACAACCGCCCCGCTCCTTATATTCCTTTCCACTACGACCCCCTAGGGGGAAAGCAGTTTTAATATTCCCTTCCGAGCAAGGTAATTGCATGCTTTCCAAACTGGGCGAGTTCGACACCTTCGCGCTTAGCAGCGTACTGTTCCTCCTGGCTGTCATAGCAATCTACACCGGCAGCGCTACCGGAGGGGGCGACAACCTTTTCTTCGGCACGCTCGGCTTGCTCATAGGCATTCCGGTCCTCGCTTTCAAGGCAATAGTTGGCTCTTCTCTCGGGTTCCTGTCGCCCGTTCTTGCTCTTGTGGTTTTGTTGTACATGGTGCGGCTCCGCGAGGTTGTCGGCGAGGCGGTTTACGTCTGTATCCTGGGGGGCTGGATGCTTATTTCCCTCGGAGTATGAGCTTGTTTCGTCCGACAAAGCCGGAGTTGGGTTCGTAATTCGCGCGTGAACTTATAGCAGAGCGCAAAAATAATGCGACCGAAGAGTTGCGCTCTGCTATCTAGTTGACTGCTCCAGTTTTTCGGGAAACTTTCGCAGTCAACTATAACCCGTAAACGGGCGCGAATCCCCTATAGTCACATGTCTGAAGACTTGGGATTCGCGCGGGTTTGAATTCACCCAAGCTTGACGTTTTACAGCAGGCCGCGAAAATCACACGACGAAATAGTCGCGGCCTGTTGTATAGTTGACCGCTCCGGTTTTTCGGCAGGCTTTCGCGGTCAACTATAAAAACTTCGCCGTCCATAATCATTTCCTGTGATGACCGCGAACAACCACTGACTTTTGGCCGCAAGCCAGAAGGATGAGGAAGCTGATAGCGGCTGATATTAACTTCAAAGTTAACATAAGGTATATCAATAGTGGCAAATGTCTATTTTGTTTGGGGTGAGGTTGATGGTTGAAAGGAAGAGAAGGGACCCGTTCGGCAACACGTTCTTCGGCGATGGTGATGATGACCCGTTCGGCGACTTCGACGAGGAATTCGGCCGAATGCACGAAATGATAGAAAAGATGTTGAAGCAAAGCTTAGGCTCCGCTCCTTCATTCAAGGAAGTGAAGTCGGGAAAACCGCTGGTTTATGGGTTCTCCATGCGGGTGGGTCCGGACGGCAAACCTCAGGTGGAGGAGTTCGGCAACGTCCGCCAGGGAAAGGTCACCAAGGAAAGGGAACCGTTGGTGGACGTGGTTGACCTGGAGAAGGAGATACGGGTTGTTGCCGAGATTCCAGGGGTAAGCAAGGAAAACATCCACATCAACACGGAAAAAAAGACTTTGTCAATAGACGTTCAGGACCCGGAGAGGCCGTTCCACAAGATAGTCCAATTGCCTGCAGAGGTCGTGGAAAAGAAGTCCAACGCGTCCTACAAGAATGGAATCCTTGAAGTTGTCCTGGAAAAAAAGCGCCCGTCAAAAAAAGGAAACATACGCGTTGAATAGAAAACACGTAAAGTTTCCTTTACTTTTTCTATAGTTTCCTTTACTTTTTTCTCCTTTTTTTTCAAAACGTTTATAAACCGCGTTTGAGTTTGTTTTCCAGTTCAATCTTAAGCATCCGTTTTAACGGGGGGATTATTGTATGGACATGTTGAGAAACGCGAGTCTTCTGTTGGTTTTCTTGTTGCCTTTAGTGGCGGCCGATCCGAGTTTGTTTATTCCGCTGCAAGGCCGATTAACTAATGCTTCCACTGGTTTGGTTTTGTCGGGCGCTCACAATATGACGTTTGAGCTTTACCAGGCGTCTTCCGGCGGCAGCCCCCTGTGGACGGAGAACATGAGCACTAATTTGTCCGCTACCAACGGCGTGTCAGTTGTGAACGGCATCTTTGATGTGTTGCTCGGTTCTAACAGCTCGTTGGGTTCCGTGAACTTTACTGCTCCTCTTTGGCTTCAAATAAAAGTTGGTGGTAATTCGCTTGAGACGTTGTCCCCCCGTATGCCTCTTGCGAGTGCACCGTATGCTTTTGCTGCTACCCGGTTGTATGCTAATGTTTCCGTGAATGAGAATGTTGCTTATATTGCTAAGACTGGTACTGGCGCGGGTAACCTAATCAACTTGTCGAATTCGGGTACTGGTTTTGATATTGAGGCCCAGTCGTTCACTTTGAAGAACGGTGTCTTGATTTCCCTTAACACTACCACCGCAGGTTTCCGTGGCAACGGTTCTGGCCTTTTTGACTTGGATGCTGGCAAGATTTCGAATGGCAGTTTGGCTGTTGGTCGTTTGAGTTCTACTGGTTTGTATTACTTTAATGGTTCGGTTCTTTACGACTTGGATGCTTCGAAGTTAGCGAATGGTACGGTTGCTGCTGCTCGTTTGACTGGCAGTGGTTATACGTTTAATGCTTCGGCTTTGACTGCTTTGGATGCGTCGGCTTTGGCGAATGGTACGGTTGCTGCTGCTCGTTTGACTGGCGCGTATACTGGTGTTACTGGTTTGGGTACTTTGACTGCTTTGGTTGTGTCTGGTGTGGTTACTGGTAATGGTTCGGCTTTGACTGCTTTGGATGCGTCGGCTTTGGCGAATGGTACTTTGGCTGATGGCCGTTTGAGTGGTACTTACACTGGGGCTTTGACTTTGTCTTCGACTTCGAACGTTTTCACTGGTTCGGCTACTTCGCCCGCTTTCCGTGGTAACGGTTCGGCT
>JACROM010000024.1 GCA_016214445.1 Microcaldota archaeon | reverse complement strand
CTTCGGGCATGAATATGGCGTCGAAAGGAAGTTTTTTCGGGACTGGTTCGCGTATGCTTTCGCTAACTCTGCCCTTGACTTCGCCCTTGAAAACCTTCGTTTTCTTTCCGTCGTATAGCGCTATCATGGTGACGAACTTCGCGCCCCGTTTTTTCCCTTCAAGAAGCTTGAGGAAACCACCTAGGCCTATTAGCGTGACGCAGAACTTGGTGTAGGTTCCGGGAAAGTCCTTGTAAGCGTCCAAAAAGAACCCGGTGTCCTCGACCACCACTGCCTTTTTGACCATGGAGTAAGCGGTTTTGGCCTTTTCCGTTATGGTCTCCTCCATGCTTATGGATTTTATTTCCGTGACTTCGGCCGGGAAGTGTTCCACTCCCACCCCTTTCAGTATGCCTTTCGCTTCAATGACTTTGCCTTCGTTGGTTGTAACCAAGAAAATTTTTTTCATTCAACCTTCCTCTTTATCATTGCTTTGGCGTGTTCCTTTGTCAGGCCGAGCTGCTGCAGCAGAATTTCAGCCTCGAAAACGCTCTTTACGTCCTCGTTTGTTTCCGCCTGGCTCGAGTAGACGAATCGCGCATTGTGCTTTATGCACAACGCCAAAAACTCCCTATAGCATTGCATTGTCCGCGCGCGCCTTTCGCCTGTTTCGCGGAGTATGGGCTTAAGCGGAATCTCGAAATACGCTCCGCGTTCAGTTGCTTCCCGCGCAAGTCCGACGTCCCTTTCGAAACCCCGTATCATGGTGGGGTCAACGATTTTGGTTTTGCGGCACGCGAGCCTCAACAACTCGGAGCTTGCAGAACAGACCGAGCATACGGGCGGAAGGCCCTTGAGCTGGCTGTTGTTTTTCAGGATTATCTTCTGCGCCTTGAACGCTTTCCACCCGAGTGCTTCAGATTTTTCCGGTGCTTGGGTGTTCCAGTCGTAGTATTCCATCAAAATTCACTTTACTGCTTCCAAAAGAGCGCGGTGGTTAAGCGCGTTTCCAGCAACCATGGTTTTCATGAACGGGTCCCACTTTTTTCCGTTGAAGTCCGTTACCTTGCCGCCTGCCTCTTCTATCATGAGGTTTCCGGCTGTTATGTCCCATGGCTTGGCTTGGTTGTGGACGCAGCCGCTGTACCTGCCGCAGGCAACGTACGCCAAACCCAAGGCAAGAGTGCCTGGGTTGCGCACGCGAAACACCCTTTCAAGTAGTTTGTGCTCGTAGCGTTCCCCTTGTTTTATTTGTTTCTCGTCGGAGTAGCCCCAAGTGCAGAAAACGACGCTTTTTTCCGCAGGCACTTTCGGGCAAACGAACCGCGCTCCGTTCAGAAACGCACCCTTTCCTTTTTCCGCGTAAAAGTATTCGCCGAAATATTCAGCCCGAAAAGCGGGTTGCCCATTGCGTAGTTGACTGTTCCGTCAAGGGGGTCAACAACCCAGAATGTGTCGCTCTTGTTGCTCCAGCCGCCTTCCTCGCCGAGGAAGCTTTCAGCAAGGCCGGTTTTCCGGAGTTCCTTTTCAAGTAGTTTTTCGGACGCGAAGTCCGCTTCGGTCACGATGTCCCTCGTGCCCTTGTCCTTTCCTTCCGCTTTCCCGAAGTGGTCCAGCAACAGTTTTCCGGCTTTGCGTGCAGCAAGCTCGATGTCCTTTTTCATCCAGTTTCCATTAAGGGAAAATCAGCTTAAATTCTTATGTTATGACCGGGTCCCTTAGGACAACCTCGAAGTACTTGTAAACTCCGTCCTGACCTACCCAGTAGGCGTTTATGGGGATGAGGTTGATGAACTTGCGTTTCGCCTTGTCGATTGCATGGCCCTTCAGGGATACTCCCGGGTTAACTCGCTTGACGTTCCTTCCGGGCTTCCTTCCGAGGTCGGGCTGGTTGCGGCTGCGCTTCCCGCGCTTTATCTTCACTCTGGCTATGACGTAGCCTTTTGCGGCCTTGTAGCCCAGTGACCTTGCGCGCGTCGGGTTGGTCGGCCTTTCGGCCCTTACGACCGTGTCCTTCTTCCTCCACGAGCGCAGCCTCATCGTGAACGTTTCGCTCCTTTCGGCAGCTGATTTCGCGAACGATTCGCGCACTCTCTTGGCTAATACCATATGTTCTGAACACCTTGAAATGCTAAAATTCGGTTCTTTAGCTTCTTTTTCTTTTTTGCTTCCGTGCGCTTTTAAATGCTTTGTTCCACATCGTTACTGGGATGAAAGTAAAGCTGGTTTGCGGAAAGGAAAAGAGGATGGTTGCGGTAGGAAAGGCCGCTACTGTCGAAAAGCTGGTTTCGGGAATGAAGCTCGACCCCGACCTTTCCATAATATCTTTGAACGGGAAAGTCGCCCATCCTTCCTCTGAACTGAAGGAAGGCGATGTCGTGGAAGTCATAGACATTGCCGGTTGCACCAAACGGAAGCTCGGATAGGTTTTCAGCCGATTACTTCCACTAAAATTTTTTTTGGTTCAACTAGTTTTATTTCTACTTGTGTGCCTTTCTTTAGCTTCAGGAAGTCTGCTAGCTTCTTTTTCACCCTTATCGCAAGGGAGTTGCCGTATTGCGATACTTCTGTTTTAGCTTCCAAACCCCAGATTCCCGCTTCTTTTTCTTTCTTTTGAATTTGGTTTACGACTGTTTCCGAATAGTAGTGTTCTCCGCATTTTGTGCATACTTGCGCATCAAACTTCCCTAGGTTTACGCCTACTTCTACTACGTCGACTTTGGCTTTTTTTGTTGCTCCTCTACAAAAAATACAGTTCATTTGAATCTACCTTTCGTGAAAACAGGTTACGACAACGATCATCCCTTTTTCCTTTACAAATACCACTTCGATTCCCAACATTTTTGCGTGCCAAAGCTGGTCTCGGTGGCAAAACCATTTTTGTCCTTTTCCTACGATTGTTTTTATTTCCTTAGTGTTTATGCCGCGCTTCCGCATGCGTTGTCTGGCGTGTCTTGTAAACGTATATCTCATGTATATACCTCGTGTTTACTTAATAACACTTTGCTTTCCAGAAGTAGGGTCGCAAAATCGGGATAAGAACCTTGGGGAAACTTTTTTTATACTCGACCGAGAAACTTTTCCGCTTTTTCCAAAAGTTGTTTGGCGTTCTTGTGCGTTAAGCGTTCTATTGCGGGCCTGTATTCCAGCCACTCGGAGCCGATGTGCTCGAACGACAACTTGACTTCGCTTTGGGTGGTTTTCCCGAGGTAGAAGAAAACGGTCTTGCGTATGAGCTGGCCTTTCTCCCTGAAAAAGTACGCGAAGCTTTCCCCGAATCCCGGAACCAAATCAACCAAGCGTATTCCGGTTTCCTCACCCAGCTCGCGCCGCAGCGTCTCCTCCTCCTCTTCACATGTTTCCGCGCCTCCTTTCGGGAAATCCCAGTGCCCGGCAGCGTAGTGCAATAGAAGATAAAGTCTTTTCCCTTCGGTTTCCCTGAAGAGGATTACTCCGATGCTGGTTCTGTTTTCAACCATGTTAGAACCACTTGTAGCGTTTGTTCAAATAATATGCGGTTATTGCAACCAAAACCAGCGCGCCTATTATTATGAGCGCTGTTTCCCTGTACTTTACTATTTCCGTGCCTATCCACGCGAGCACAAAAGCTCGGGGGATTGTTCCGATGAAAGTGAAAGTTATGAAGGTCTTGAGGTCGAACTTTAGTATTCCGGCAGTTATGGAAAACACCTTGAACGGAATGAACGGTATGAGCCTTGAGACGAGCACTGCTGCTCCGTCGTATTTCTTGAAGTATTTTTCAGCCTTGAGAACTTTCTCGTTCGTTATGAACAAGTAGGGGCCCACTTTATCAACTACCGGCCTGCCGCCTTTCTTTCCGATGTAGTAGCCTACTATCGCGCCGAGAGTGGAACCAATCGTGCCCCAAAAAGCTACTTCCCACGGGCGGAAGCCTACTGCTCCTGCTGTGACGAGCACTGCTTCGGAGGGTATCGGAACTATGGACGACTCGAGGAACATGCCGAACAATATCCCCAGGCCGCCGAAGGAGTGTATCCAGGCTACGGCGTTTGAAAGGAAGAATTCCTCAATTTGTTCCAGGAACGGCATGGACAATGTAAGGGACTGCCGGATTAAAAACCTCGTTTGTCCTTTTTCCTTGTCATGCCCAAGTGCTGCAGTTGCAGGAACAACGCCGTAGTGCGACTTCCCTACGCGGGCGTGGACATGTGCAAGAAACACTTCTTGGTCATGTTCGAGAAGCGGGTGTGGCGGGCGAACCGCGAGTTCAAACTCTTCAAGCGGGGAGAGACAATCGCTGTAGGCGTTTCAGGAGGCAAGGACAGCGCTGCCTTGCTTTACGTCCTCTGGAAGATAGGCAAGAAGATAGGCTTCAAAGTAAAACCCATTCTCGTTGACGAGGGAATAAAGGGTTACAGGGAAAAGGCAGCAAAGTCAGCGGAAAAGTTGTGCAGGAAACTCGGCTTGAAGCTGACGAAGGTTTCGTACAGGAAGCTGTATGGTTTTTCCCTTGACCAGATCCTGCGCAAGAGGAACAGAAAGCATTTGCAGTTCGGCGCCTGCACCGCCTGCGGCGTTCTCCGCAGGGACGCGTTGAACATTACCGCTAGGAAGCTCGGAGCGGACAAGCTGGCAATAGGCCACAACGCGGATGACGTGGCGCAGACTTTCATCATGAACGCCCTTCGCGGCGACTTGTTCGGGTTCCAGCGGTTCGGAGTGGTTTCGGGCGTCGCGGAGCAGGAGAATTTTGTCCTGCGCATAAAGCCTCTTGTTTTCAACCTCGAGCGCGACTGCGCGCTTTATTCCGCC
The DNA here is from genome assembly GCA_016214445.1 of Microcaldota archaeon. GTDB lineage: Archaea > Micrarchaeota > Micrarchaeia > Norongarragalinales > Norongarragalinaceae > JACROM01. The sequence continues at coordinate 10,481 of JACROM010000024.1, read as the reverse complement.
CTGAATGGTTTGCCGTTTTACTCGTGTCACTGCCCGTATTCTAACGAGGCGTTCCGTGGTGAAGCGAAGAAGTTCCTCAACGAGCTGGAAAAAGGGCACCCCGGCACCAAGTTCAACGTGCTCCAGTATTTCCTCGGGCTCAAGAAGCTTGTTCCGAAGCCGCCGAAGGAACAGAGGACTGCGGCGAAATGCTCCAAATGTGGGGAGCACTCCTCTTCCACAAAATGCAGGAAGTGCGTTCTGCTGGAGTCCCTTGGTTCAACCTAGTATTCCTGTTTTTATGAACTGTATTGCCAGTGCCAAAAGAACTAGGCCCATTATCTTCGAAAAGATGCCTATTACCCGGTCGCCCGCAACTTTTCTCAAGACGTGCGCGTTGAAGAGTATTATCCACGCGAGGAACAGCGCGAAGAACGCAGCTGCTCCGGTAAACAACATTCCGACTTCGCCTGTGAGAACTATGACGCTCGTTATCACTCCCGGGCCAGTAAGGAGCGGGGTCGCTATGAGGACTGCTATGCTGTCCATGTCCTCTTTTTTATCCTTGTAGAAGGAGATTCCCAGTACTGTCTCAAGCCCCATTATGCCGAGCACTATTCCTCCGGCGACCTTGAAGGAAGCGAGAGAGATGCCCATCAGTTCAAGGAGGCTTATGCCCGTAAGAAGGAACAATAGCGCGAGCACTCCTGCTATGAGCGAGGCTTTTGTTGCTATGGATTTCCTGTGCTTCTCCGATAGTTTTGCGGTGAGCGTGAGGAACGGCGGTATGGACGCGAACGGGTCCAGTATGACGAACAGCGTTATGAATGCGTAACCGAACGACTCAAGCGGGCTCATTGTTGTGTTAAAGAAGCAAATGCTTTTAAATTACCCGTTGCAATAACAGTTCCGCTCGTTTTGAAGTCTTTAGAGGTTATCAGGAATGGGATTACGTCCTGCCAGGACAATAAGGGAACTGAGAGGCCCGCCTTGGGCGCGCATTTCGCAGAAGAAGCCCCGCAAGAGCTACGTGAAGGGAGCTCCTAATGTGCGTGTCAGGCAGTTCAACATGGGCACTCTCCAGTATTACGAGTGCGAGCTCGACCTTGTGGCAGTGAACGACATCCAGATACGCGACAACGCGGTCGAGGCTGCTAGGCAGGCAGCGAACAAGTTCCTCGAAAAACACCTTCTTGACCGTTACTTCTTCCAGATCATGGTTTACCCGCACCTCGTAATACGCGAACACTCTGCGTTGGGAGTGGCAGGAGCCGACCGTATCTCCAAGGGAATGAAAAAGGCGTTCGGCAAGCCCAAGGGCAGGATGGCACGAGTAAGGAAAGGCACAACCGTATTCCGCGTTCTTTTCAACAAGGCCGACACCGCGAACGTAAAAAGCGCGGTAACGCGCGCCAAGCTCAAGCTTTCAGGCACCTTCTCTCTTATTGTAAAGGACATCACCAAGGACGCTGCGAACATAGCTAGGCGCGGCAAGGTGGTGACCATGAAGAAGAAGGCCGAAGAAGTCAAGCCAGCTGCTGCAGCTGAAATCAAGGAGGCGCCGAAGGAAGGCGAAGCTCCTGCTGCAGGAGAGAAGAAGGAAGCGCCGTCTGAAGCAAAAGCAGAAGGCAAGACTGAGAAAAAGGAAGAAAAGAAAAAGTGATTTTCCTTTTCCGAAACGCTCTTATTCACGCAGATGATTAGTGAAACTTATGAAAACCAAGATAGCGTTGATCCAGACAACCGCTTCGGGCGGAGTAAAAGACAACGTCGGCCGGACAATAAAGTTGGTGGAGAAAGCAGCAAAGCAGGGCGCGAAGATAGTGTGCCTGCAGGAGCTTTTCAACACCCACTACTTTCCCCAGCGGACTGAGCAGGCGGACTTTGGTTACGCGGAAACTATTCCCGGCCCAACGACCAATGCAATGGCGCAAGTGGCCAAGAAAAACAAGGTCTACCTGATTGTTCCGTTGTTCGAGAAGAAAACGCAGGGGTTGTACTACAATTCGGTTGTAGTGTTGAGCGACAAGGGGGAACAGGTCGGCCATTACAGGAAGCTTCACATCCCGCAGGACGCGCATTCTTTTTCCGAGAAATACTTTTTCGCCGAAGGGGACCTCGGCTATGTGGTTGTTGACTCTCCTTACGGGAAAATCGGCGTGCTGATCTGCTGGGACCAATGGTACCCTGAAGCCGCGAGGGCCGTTGCCCTGAAAGGCGCGCAGTTCATCTTCTACCCTACTGCAATCGGCTGGCACAAGAACGAGCCGAAAGAAATCGCGAAAACTCAGAGGGAAGCGTGGATAGCTATGCACCAGTCGCACGCCATAGCCAACGGGGTTTTCGTTGCAGCAGCCAACCGAGTAGGTGTTGAAGACGACCTCAAGTTCTGGGGCGCTTCTATTGCGGTCGCTCCTTCCGGGAAAATTCTGGTTGAAGGAGGCGAAAAGGAAGAAATTTTGTTTGCGGAATGCGACCTGAAGGAAATCGAGCAACAACGCCAGGGTTGGCCTTTCCTGCGCGACAGGAGAATAGACACCTACCATCCGCTCCTGAAGAGGTTCGTGTGATGAAATCAACCGTTGTTTTTCCGGGCGAATGGGAGCAGCATTACGCCACCTGGCTGGCGTGGCCGCATAACCGGGAAACGTTTTACGACCTGCCTGCAGTAGAGGAAACATGGGTCAAGATGATTTCCGCCATAGCGGAAAAAGAGAAAGTGCAGCTTCTTGTAAACAAGGAATCCATGAACGCAGCTGTTTCAAGAGTGGGCGAGCTTAGCAACGTTTTGATTCACCAGCTTGACACTGCCGACGTGTGGCTGCGCGACACCGGCCCGATCTTCGTCAAGAACCCCTACTTGACCGCCACCTGCTGGCGCTTTAACGCGTGGGGCGAAAAGTATTCCGACCTTCTTGGGGACGTCGGGCTGAACCTCAAGGTGGCCGAGCTGTCGGGCATCCCGCCTGAACCAGAAGCAATGGTGCTTGAAGGAGGTTCCATTGACTCGAACGGGGCAGGGTTGTGTTTGACTTCGGAACAGTGTCTGCTGAACAGGAACCGGAACCCCAAAATGACCAAGGAGCAGATTGAAGCGAGGCTTAAAGCAAAATTAGGTTTCGAGCAAGTTCTTTGGCTGGGCGAAGGCATCCAGGGCGATGACACCGACGGACATGTTGACGATTTGGCGCGTTTCGTCAACCGCAAAACAGTGCTGCACGCGATGACTTACGATGACAAAGACCCCAACTACAGGGCTTTGGCGGACAACCGCAACCACCTGAAGCGTTTCTGCCGCGACCACGGTTTGGAGGCGGTTCCTTTGCCTGCGCCGCCTGCGCTCAAGATGGCTTGCGGTCCTCTGCCAGCGAGCTACTGCAACTTCTACATCTGCAACTCTTCTGTTTTGGTGCCTACTTTCGGCGTGAAAACAGACGACGAGGCTTTGGACGTGGTCAAGCAGTTCTTCAAAACGAGAAAAGTCATAGGAATCGACTGCAGAAAACTTGTTGAAGGTTTTGGAGTCATTCACTGCGTTACGCAGCAGCAGCCGGTCTAAACTACTGTTGTTTAAAACCCCTCGGGGCAAAAGTAAATCATGCGCATCGCGATAATCGGCCAGAAAAAGTCAGGCAAAAGCCTGTTGGCGTACAAGCTGTCCTGCTATCTGGCGTCCAAGGGTGTTGAGGCGAAGCTGGCTAATTTCGACGTTTTGTCCAAGAGGCTGGCTTACAAGCCGGACTTTGACTTGAGGAAGTATTACCGTTGCGCTCCTGACGAGGCTTACCCCAAGGCGTTCCGCGACCAGCTGGTGCGGGAGGACACTTCCAAGGGAGCGTGGGTGCTGGATTTTTCGTCTGGTTTGGACTGGCTCCTGTTTTCCGAGTTGCCGGAGTTCTGCGACGTGTTCCTTTTCGTCGTGGATTCCGTTGAGGAAAAGTACGCCGAAATGGCGAAAATGCTTTCATCTGTTTACGGCATCCCTTTTGTCTTGGTGGTGAACCTTTCCGAGAATTTGGTTTCCTCGCAGCAGACCCTTTCCGCTTTTTCGCTCCCGAAAACGCCATCGTTCAAGAACGCCGTTTTAGTCAATGCAGAGGAGCGTGAAGGCTTCAAGGAGTTGTGGGAGACCATCCAAGCTTTAGTTGGCGCGAGTAAGGGAAGGGGTTCCGGAGTTGCAGCCTTCTGAGCGAAGGCTGCTTTGCAGTCTCCGGCCTCCGAGGCCGGTGAACTTGAAGCAGCGCGAAGCGATGCGACGTGAAACTGAGGGGGAACCGTTAGGTGCCCCCTGCGGTTCCGTTACGAAACGTTAAAAGCTCCCGGCTCCCAACTTAACACATGAAAACAATCGTTATCTCCCTTGGCGGCTCCCTTTTGGCTGACGAGGATTATCCGGGTGCTTTGGCGGAAGTGCTTCTGCCCCTGACCAAAAAGTATTTCTTCGCCATAGTGTGCGGAGGAGGAGAGAAGGCAAGGGCTTACGCCCAAGTTGCTAGGAAGGAGACCCAAAGCGAGTTTTACGCGGACAAGGCGGCCATAGAGGCGACGCGCGAGAACGCAAATTTCGTCAAGGGCTCGTTCGGGTGGCAGGCTTACTCCAAGATAGCTCTTTGCCCGGAAGAGGCTGTTTCGTACCTGAACAAGAAGCGGGTGGTTTTTTCCGGAGGCTTCCTGCCTGGCATAACAACTGATGCCTGCGCAGTTCTTTTGGCGGAGGCGCTTGGCGCTACGAAGGTAGTCAACGCTTCGAAAGTGGACGGCGTTTACGACAGGAACCCTTCCGAACGGGGAGCCAAGCTTTTCCCGAAACTCAAACACCAGCAGCTTATTGAGCTGGCCGCGCAGTTTGACGAGAGGAAAGCCAGGACCAATTTCGTTTTCGACCTGGTTGCCGCCAAGCTCGCCGCGCGTTCGAAAATCCGTGTTGAGTTCGTGGACGGCCGCGACTTGAAGGCGCTGAAGAACGCAGTAGAAGGGAAGAAGCATAAAGGGACTATTGTTGGCTAGTGCTATTTTGGTTCGCCCGCTCTTTCGGGGGTGGGTCGACCAGTGAGGGGGTGGAACCCCCTTGGTGGTCAAGGGAAGAAGCACAAGGGAACTATTGTTGGTTAGGCCAGTTTTGGCTTGAGGTAAATAGCTCCTTTTGTTTTTCTTCTTGTTTTTATGTTGTCCGGCCAGTCATGCGTTTTTTCGATATCGTGGATGTTCTTAAGCTCTGAAGGATGCGCGCCAGTTTTTAACGCTCCGCGTAGTTTTTCCACTGGCAGTCTCTTGTATTTCTTTGTTTTATCGCTTTGTTTCGTTCGTTTCATTTTTTTCTTCTCTTTGTTTTTGCTCTTGTTTGTTTTCGATTTGTTCTTATTTTTCGTTTGTTTGCGCTTGTTTCTCGTAGCCTATTCTTCGGGCTGATTCCTTCAACGCGTCCACTGCCGGAAGTTTTTTTCCGGAGAGCATTGCCAACAGGGCGCCTCCTGCCACTGACACGTGCGAGAATTTTTTCGGCGAAAATCCGAATTTCCGCATTGCCGAAGTGGTGTGGCCGCCGCCAAGGAGAGTGAAGCCCTTGCATTCCATCATGGCCGTCATTACCTGCTGCGTTCCGAGCTCGAACGGCTTCCTCTCGTACGCGCCCATGGGCCCTTTCAGGTACACTGTTTTCGCGCTCCTTATTTCCCTCGCGTAAGCTGCCGAAGTGTTGGAGCCGATGTCGAATATGGGTCGGGTTACTTTGGGCAGGTCCTCTATCTTCACTTCAACTCGGAAACCTTCCTTGTCCTCGTAGGCGAAATCTCCGGGGACGTCTATTTTTTCGCCGTATTTTTCCATCAGGTTTTTGACTTCCGGCAAAAAGTCCGTGTACTTCTGTTCTTCCAGCCATTTCGCTTTTGCCCCCAAATTCTTGCCTTTGGCGATGAGGCACAATTCCCCCAGCACTCCCGAGGTGAGTATCTTGTCCGCTTTTCCTTCCTCGAGGAATTTTTTCATCAGCATGAGGGACTCGGTCGGCTTTCCGCCCCCGAGCAGGTACACTACGGGCCTTTCGGCGTTTTCAGTTGACTTCTTGACTGCCTCGTACTCCGCCTGCATCACCCTGCCTGCGTATGACGGCAAGGTTTTTGTGAACCCGATGAGCGATGTTTGTGCTCGGTGAGCTGCGCTGAAAGCGTCGTTCACGTAAACGTCCACAAGCGGTGTGAGGGTTTTGACGAGCAGGGTGTCCTCGAATTTTTTCTTGGAGCCGTCCAGGCTTTCTTCCGCCAGAAAGCGCACGTTCTCCAGCAGGATGATTTTTCCTTCCTTCAGTTTCCCTATTTCCTTTTTCGCCTTGCTTCCGAGGATGTCGTCCACGTACTTGACTTTCTTTTTGACGTGCTTTGCAAGGAGCGGGGCGTGCCCTTCAAGAGGCAGGAAATCGTCGTCCTCTGGCCGGCCTTGGTGGGCCAGGACTATTACTTTGGCTTTTTTGTCAGCTAGTTCCCTTATGGTGGCCGCGTGCGCTTCCATCCGCTCGGAATCCTGGATTTTCCCGTCCTCTATGGAGGCGTTTATGTCCACCCGCGCAAGCACTTTCTTTCCAGCCGGTTCAAAATCGTCCAAAGTCAAAAAATCCTTTTCCATGGCTTCAATCACTTCGTCCTGTTGGTTCTTACCCGGGCGTATGCGACCGCGCGTCTTCTGCCGAGCTCTGCTAGGTAGTTCATGAACGCTTCCTTTATGGTTACCGCGTTTTCAGTCATGCGGACCATTCTTTCCGCCAGCCTTGGGAGGAACGGCTTTGCCTCCTTCCTTGCAGCCGCGTCTACCTTCCGCAACAGTTCCATTCTCTTGGCTTCCGGGATTCCGGCCTCTTTCATGTGTTTTTCCATCTCGTACTTTGTGAGCGCGTAGTTGATTGCCTTCGTTTTGTGCATCCTTTCCTCTCCTTCCTGCATTTGAACAAGCCCAACTAGGCTGCCGCTTTTTATCGCCTCCTGCGTGAGCTCGTTTTCGCGCATCCGTTCTTCCTGCGGCCCGAAGTGCGCTTCCGGCATTCCCGGGATTTCCTCGGTCAGTATGTTCTCCCTTCTAAGTTTTCCCGCTAGTTCCAGTTTCCCTTTTTCCGGTCTTCCCTCTTCCTTTCTGCCGAGTTTCCTCAGGAACATGAGTGGTGACATCATTGGCATGCTGTTGACTACGGAACCAGAGCATAAATATTTTGCGGGTATGGTGCGGGGTGGCCCTAAAGAAGACTTGAGCGTTTTTAACGAAGAAGCAGTGGTCCGAGCAATCCGACGAAGTAAGCTACTGGTCGGAGCTGAAATCCGAGGTTGACTTCATAGCCGGCAAAACCGCCATAAACGTGACGGCGACGGACGAGATACCTGAAAGGGAAATGAAAGGATTGGATGACTTCCGCAAAAAACACCCGGAGTTTCGTCCATTGCTCGTCACCGAGTCCACGACAAAAGACGGCGCGGTTTCCCTCGCGGATTTCCTCAAAACAGGCTTGGATGCGCACGAAAACCGCGCTTCAAAAATACGGTGACCAGGCGGCTCTCGCGTTTGTTGACGCTTCCAGTAAAGCACCCGTGTTTTTAGGGGCAGCTGCTGGCTGTTGTTTGGTTTCGTGGCTGGGTCGTGGTTGTGGTTGGTTTGTGGTTAGGGGTAAGGAGTTGCTGGCTGGTTTTTTATACGCTTCTTCCGTTAAGGTTGGTATGGACTGGCACGCGCTTTCTCCGGAGAAGGTGCTTAAGCATTTCTCGGTTGGAAAGGATGGGCTCGGCGAACAGGAGGCAGCGGAGCGTTTGCGAAAAGAGGGCCCCAACAAGCTGAAGGAAAAGCCTCCAAAGCCGTGGTACCACCTTCTTCTCGCGCAGTTCAACAACTTCCTCATCTGGATACTACTTCTGGCAGCAGTGATTTCCCTTGCCTTGGGCGAGATGCTCGACGGCGTCGCTATATTGGTCATAGTATTGGTGTTTTCTGTATTCGGTTTTTATCAGGAGTCGCGTGCGGAGCAGGCCATATCCGCTCTTAAGCGCATGGCCGTGTTGCAGGCGGTTGTGCTGCGTGATGGCGTCAAGAAGCAGGTGGACGCGTCCGAACTGGTGCCTGGGGACGTGGTGGAGCTTTCGGAGGGCGCAAAGGTGCCTGCTGACTGCAGGATAGTGCAGGAGTTCGACCTGATGGTGGAGGAAGCAGCCCTTACGGGTGAGAGCCTTCCTGTTTCGAAGGGCGTTGAAGCAATCGCGCAGAAAACTCCTTTGGCGGAAAGGGCGAACATGGTTTTCCTGGGCACTGCGGTTGTGCGGGGCCGAGGGCTCGCGGTAGTTGTGGCAACTGGAATGAAGACCGAACTCGGAAAAATCGCGGAAATGGTGCAGGACGTGAAGGAGCCGCCCACTCCGTTGCAGGTGAAGCTTGAGGAGCTCGGCAGAACACTCGGCTCCATGGCTCTTGCTGCCGTACTGATTATATTGGTTGTTGGTTCGCTGCGCGGCATAGGCTTGTTCGACATGTTCCTGACCTCTGTTGCTCTTGCAGTGGCTGCTGTGCCGGAAGGCCTGCCGGCTGTGGTAACCATAACCCTTGCAGTTGGAGTAACGAGAATGGCGAAGCGCAACTCCCTCATACGCAAGATGCCTGCAGTTGAAACACTAGGCTCCACGACAGTAATATGCACCGACAAGACCGGAACGCTTACGAAGAACGAGATGACTGTCCGGAAGCTTTTCGTCGACTCCGAGGAACTTCAGGTAAGCGGTTCAGGTTACTCCACAAAAGGCGAGATATCGGGCAGGAAAGGCGAGGTCCTTGATTTGCTTCTGAAGGCAGCGTTGCTTTGCAACTCCGCCTCCCTGCAGTCCGGAGCAGTGGGAGACCCGACTGAGTTGGCGTTGGTTGTTTTGGCGGAGAAGGCCGGAGTAGGCGAAGCTTCCCGAAAACAGAATCCTCTTGTCAGGGAGTTCCCGTTCACTTCGGAGCGGAAGATGATGAGCACTATAAACACGGACGGTTCCCGGAAGATCATGTTCTCCAAGGGCGCGCCCGAAGTGCTTATAGACAGGTGCTCATGGGTGATGGAGGCTGGCAAGAAAGCCAAGATGACTCCGTTGAAGAAAAAGGAGATGTTGGAGAAGAACGAGTACTTCGCTTCAGATGGCTTGCGTGTTCTGGGTTTCGCTTGCAAGGATTCGAAACTGGAAGACGAAGACGAGTTGACGTGGCTTGGCCTGGCTGCAATGAACGACCCGCCGAGGGAAGAGGTAAAGGCGGCGATAGCTTCCTGCAGCAGCGCTGGCATACGGGTTGTCGTGATTACAGGCGACAACCCGCTGACAGCAAAGAGCGTTGCGAGGGAGCTTGGCCTGCCTTGTGAAAAAGTGTTTACCGGTTCCCACCTCGACTCTTTGCCTGATTTTTCAAAGGTGGTGTTGGAGGCGAGCGTTTTCGCGCGCGTTTCGCCTGAGCACAAGCTCAAGATAGTTCGGGCGCTCAAGAGGCACGGCCATGTTGTTGCTGTTACGGGCGACGGCGTCAATGACGCGCCTGCAATAAAGGCAGGCGACATAGGCGTTGCGATGGGTATAACCGGAACTGACGTGACCAAGGAAACCTCGGACATGATAATAACCGACGACAATTTCGCGAGCATAGTGAGCGCAGTCGAGGAGGGCCGGGTGGTATACGATAACATAGTGAAAAGCGTCAACTACCTGATTTCCTGCAACGTCGGCGAGGTTTTGACTGTCCTTTTTGCTTTGCTGTCAGGGCTCGGAAATCCTCTTGCGCCCTTGCAGATACTGTGGATGAACTTGGCAACGGACCTGCTCCCTGCTGCATCGCTCAGCGTGGACCCGTGCTTGCCTGACGCCATGCGCAAGGCTCCCCGCAAACAGAACGAGCCGGTTTTCACCAAAGTCCGCGTATTGAAGGCGGTGTTCGTCGGTTCGCTCATGATGATTGGCACACTGCTCCTTTACTCGCTGTTCCTCAAGGAGTCGCCGGTCAAGGCAGCGACTGTCGCGTTCACTGCGCTAATATTCTTCCAGATGTTCTTCGCCCTTTCCTCGCGGTCTGAAAAGCACACGTTGTTTTCGCTGGGGGTTTTCAGGAATGTTTGGTTGTGGGCGGCCATAGCGGTTTCCGTTCTTTTGCAAATAGTAGTGGTCCAGTGGTCAGTTCTTCAGCCGTTCTTCCAGACAACTGACCTTGCATTGATGGAGTGGGGCTTGTGCGTTGCCGTAGCTTCTTCCGTGTTCATAGTAGTTGAGAGCCTGAAGGCGCTCGGGAAGTGGTAGTTACCACCAAAGAGTAGTTTTAAAAACTTGTTTTGGCATTGTTTTCTCATGGTGGATTTGCTGCTCAAGATGTCAGCTGCGTTGGGCGTAGTACTTGCTTTGTTCGACATGGTTCCGCCGGAGCAGCTTCTTTTGCTTTTGGTCGTGGCTGGCGCCTGGATTTCAAGGATGAACGCCTGGGATGCCGCGCCGGTTTATGCTTGACTGCCCCCATTACCCGCG
>JACROM010000025.1 GCA_016214445.1 Microcaldota archaeon | reverse complement strand
TTTTTGCAATGATGGCTTTTGGGGTGTGTGCGAGAGTTACAGTTTCCTTTCTACTATTTCTTCCAGCAGGCTCGATGCGAAAGCGTCCAGCTTCACGCCGTGGTTGACTGTTCCGTCACGCTTCCTAACAGACAGCGTCCGCGCTTCGGCTTCCTTCTTTCCCACAACCAGCATGTAGGGTATTTTCCTCAGCTGCGAGTCGCGTATCTTGCCCTGTATTTTGCCTGTCGAGGAGTCAAGCTCGACGCGTATTCCTTTCGCCTGCAGCTCCGTGAAGACTTCGTCGGCGTACTTGACGTCGTCGTCCGTAAGGGGCAGGAGTATCACTTGGACAGGTGAAAGCCAGGTGGGGAACGCTCCGGTGAAGTGTTCTATCAGCACGCCCATGAAGCGCTCAAGCGAGCCGTAGATTGTGCGGTGCAGCATTGCCGGCCTGTGTTTTTTTCCGTCCGAGCCCTCGTAGGTCAAATCGAAGTTTACCGGCATCTGGAAGTCAAGCTGGATTGTGCCGCACTGCCACTCCCTTCCGAGCGCGTCCTTTATCTTGAAGTCTATTTTCGGGCCGTAGAATGCGCCTTCGCCCTCGTGGATTTCAAACGGCTTCTTGTTTTCGTTCAGCGCTCGCTTCAGCGCTTCTTCTGCTTTTGCCCACAGTTCCGGCGAGCCCATCGCTTTTTCCGGTTTGGTGGACAACTCTATCTTGTATTCGAAGCCGAAAGTGGAGTAGACGTCGTCCATGAACTCCAGCATTTTCAAGATTTCATAGTGGATTTGCTCGTGGGTGCAGTAAACGTGCGCGTCGTCCTGCGTGAATGCCCTTACCCTAAACAGTCCGCTCAGCACTCCGGAGAGCTCGTGCCTGTGAACAAGCCCGAACTCCGCCAAACGAAGAGGCAGTTCGCGGTAGGAGTGCGGTTTGTTTTTGTAGACGAGCATCCCGCCCGGGCAGTTCATCGGCTTGACCGCGTGCAGCGCGGAATCAATTGATGTGAAGTACATGTTTTCGCGGTAGTGGTCCCAGTGCCCTGAGCGGTGCCACAGGTCCTCGTTCAATATTATGGGCGTGTGGATTTCCTTGTACCCCCGGCTCTGGAATTCCTCGCGCAGATACGCCATTAGTTCGTTCCTCACTATCACGCCGTTGGGGTGGTAGAATGGAAAGCCTGTCCCTTCGTCGTGGAACGAGAAGAGCTCGAGCTGTTTTCCTATGGCGCGGTGGTCGCGTTTCGCGGCTTCTTCCTGCAGATTGACGTATTTCTCTATTTCCCCCGGCGAGTTGGCCGCAATCAAGTGTATCCTTTGGAGCGGCGCGTTTTTGGCGTTGTTCTTCCAGTAGGCGCCGCCGAACTTCGTCAACAAGAACGCTTTCACTTCCTTGGTGTTCTTGGTGAAAGGCCCGGGCAGCCAGTACTCCTTTCCATTGACTTCCGCCACCGCGAACTCTTTTTCGCCGCTCTCCTCTGCAGCCTCTTTCTGGAAATCGTTGGCTGCCCTGAGTTCCGTGGTTTTTTTGACCTTTATCGGCAGTGCCTTTTCCCTTATGACGTTCGCCTGCTTTTCTATCGCCTTCATGGTTTCCTCGTTGATTGGCTTGCTTTCGAAGTCCACGTACGCCTCGTCTTCCTTGGCGAACGCTGTTACCGGTTTCGCTCCCATGAGCTCTTCGGCTGCCATGACCACTAAAAGCGTTGCGGTGTTTCTCTGCGCTTCGAGCGAGTTCGTTTGCGTCAGGGCTTTCTTTGTTGCTTTGGCGTAATCCAGGAAAATGGATTGTTTCGGGAAGAGTTCGGTGTCCTTCGCCCCAAGTTCCCTGATTTTCGTCTCTGCTGTCTCGGCTGAAATGGTCTTGCTCAACTCTGCAAGCGGATGGCCCTTGCATTTGAGCTCGAATTCCTTGTAGTAGCCGAACGGGGTTTTCTTCGAGTCAGGCGCGAATGTTTTCACTTTGTCGAGGAACTTGTCCAACAGCGCCTGCGCTATGGACGGCTTTGCCAGTTTGGGCGAGAGGTGCGCGTAGGGGTAAACCAACACAGCCGAGGCCTTGACTTCCCGGAAGTTTTTTTCCACTTCGGCGCACGCCCGGTCCAGGATGTCTTCGTCGTCGCCCCCCTCGAATGTCGAAAACACTACGAGCACATTTTCCATGCTCGTCCCGTTCTTTTCCTGTTCGGAGAGCTCGCTGATGCCTTTGAGCGCCTTCTGTTTCGGCTTCACTTTCACGTAATCGCAGTGCAGTTCAAGTAATCTCATTGTTTTTCACCTTTGGTGTTTGGAAGCGCATTTTCCGAGTGTGGCTTCCACTGTTTGTTTTGTTTTGGGGGGTTCTTTAAAACTTGCCTCTCAAGGCAAGAGCGCCTTCTCCTGCGCTATGGCGAACAAGGCTATTGGCATTGGAAGGCCTTCGAACTTCGCTTTCCTCAGGCGCCACTCCCCGTTAAGAGTGAAATCCACGTCTTCCCTCGGAATCACTTCTATTATCTCCTCGCCCTTGAACGCCATCGCATCCTCGACTTTGAATTTTTCGCCTTCCTTGAGTGTCTTGGCGGTGAAGCCGGTTGAGCCGTGCAAGCTGTCCGGCAAACGGATTATTCTCGAGAGGTCAAATGTAACCGCCTTGTCGGTCTGCACGAAACGCACGGTTTTAACAACGTTTGCGAACACCCTATCTAAGTTCTCACTGTCGCAAAATGCGCCCCAGTTTCCTTTTTCCAAGTTTTCAAGCGCCCTTTGCTTGTTTTGTTTTATGTAAGAAATGTTTTTTCTTCCTAAGCCATACGCTTTCAGCGCCTTTTCGTCTTCTGATTCTATGGCCTTTCTCATCGCTTCGTACGCTCTCTTGGTGCAACCTCTACTTTGTGCCTGTGGCCCCTTTGGTACGTTTCTGATGCCCTCTCTGAACTTGAGTTCTATCGACTCTCCAGCAACTGGTAACAGTTTTCGCATGTCCAACCCTTCAGCTGAAACGTAATCTGCTATCTGTTTCCTCGCTTCCTTGCCGAGGTCGCGCACTTTTTCGGACCGGACGTGCAGGTGGAATCCTTTCTGGCCTGAGAAGACAAGGGTGCTTTCGAAACCCAAATCCTTGGACAGCATGTCCTTCAAACCCAAAGCTTCTCGGTGCAGGCACTCGAGACACCCGCGGCAAAAAAAGGCGGAGTGATCGTGTTCCGCGTTTGTCTGGTCGAGGTCGAACACCAAATCCGCCCCCTGGAAGCCTTTGGCGCTTACGGGCCGCTTGTCCGGGAACTGGTAATACGCCAAAGAGTAGGAAACGTACAATGGCACTTCGGTCAGCATGAAGTCCTGGAACTCCTTGTGCGAGGCGAAGCTTTGGTGGCGGTAATCTATCTTCTTCTGCCACCCGAACCCGAACTCCCTCGACGCCAAGTCCGGCGGGACCGGCAGATGCTTCTGGTAGTGCGACCGGAAATGCGCCTGCAAGAACTTGAGTTCCTTTTCGTTCATTTCTGTTCACTTTTATTCCTAAGATTTTCTCCTCTTCCAATTCAACGGGCACTTTTGGCAGTATTCGCCTTCAAAACCGTTGTCCATGGTCTGGCTGCACGAGAACCCTATGTCGCGCGAGTAGACCCAGTCCAAGATGCCTTTGGCTTCCTCTGCAGTGAACGCTTTTGTTCCGCGGCAGCGCTGCACGTATTCCGTCAAAAACGAGACCGCCTTTTCCTTAGGCAGGCCGTCCCTCTTAGCTGAGATGCTCAAACCGAAAGCGCCGTAAAACCTTTTCCCTTCGTCCACGCCTTTGGCGATGTACTGCATGCATGCGAGGTTCAGGAATTTCGCCCTCGACTGTATTGCGGTTGAAGGAGGCTCGAGTTGGGCTGCTGCTTTCCTTATCTCTTCGGGCACGTCCTGGATTGCCGCGTTCAGGAACTTTTCCTTTATTGCGCTCCGCATGAGCGCGTTGAGTTCGTCCTGTTCTATGGTGACTTTTCCGTTTTCCACGCTCTGGTGCACCAGGCTGGAGCCGTAAGAGAGGTATTCGCCGAGCGGAAGGACGTATTTTCCGTCCTGTTTTTCTATTGCCGGAAAGAACTCTCGGGCGGCCTCGAGATTTTCCGCCTCAGTCATCCTCTTGACGTATTCCCTTGTTTTTTGTTCGGCGTACTTGTTCTTGGTTGATTGCGAGCAGCACGACAGTATGGCCTTTGCTAGAGCGTAGAGCATGACGTGTTTGGCAGGGTTGTAGAAGGTTTCCTCGGCCAGCGGGTTCCTGAGGAACGCCAACGCCTCTTCCACGTCAGGCGCGCGGACGTCCTGGTCCGCATACTTCTTCGCTTCCCTGCTGAAAGGGTACATGTTGATGTAGGGGTAGCGGTAGCCTCTTAATAATGCATCGCGATAAGCATACCCATGAACGGTTCAGCGGTTTACAAGGCCGGGAAGCTTTTGAAGGTCAGCTTGGATTACGACGACCGGGCGGTTTGTTCAGTGAGCATACACGGGGACTTCTTCCTCTATCCCGAGGAGCGGATAGCGGAGCTGGAGGCTTCGCTTGCAGGGGTTCCCTTGGAGCCTGAAGCACTGAAGGAAAAAATCGACGTTTTCATGTCTTCGGCCGAGGTGTTCGGTTTCGAGTCCAATGACTTGGTCAAGGCGATAATGATGGCCGGCGGGAAAACATGAGGTTGCTAAAGACGGGCTGCGAGAACGCTTTCCTCAACATGGGCATAGACGAGGCCTTGATGAAGACGTGCGAGGAGCCAGTCCTACGCTTGTACGGCTGGAAGCCGCCTGCTGTTTCCATAGGCTACTTTCAGGGCTTGGAGGAAGAGGTTGACTTGGCTGTCGCGAGCAGAGAGGGCGTGGACGTTGTCAGGCGCATAACCGGCGGCGGGGCTGTTTTCCATGATGCCGAACTGACTTACTCATTCGTCACCCGCGACTTCGAGGACAACATTCTTGATTCTTACAAGGAAATCTGCGGCGCCATTCTCTTGGGGCTGAAAAACATTGGCGTTGAAGGCTCTTTTGCCCCTCTCAACGATTTGGTCGTCGGCGGGAAAAAGTTTTCAGGCAACGCGCAGACCCGCAAGGGAGGCGTGTTGTTGCAGCACGGCACCATCCTCCTGAGAGTGGACGTGGAAAAAATGTTGTCACTTGTGAAGGTTCCTTCCGAGAAGATGCGCGACAAGCTGATTCAGAGCGTGAAGGAAAGGGTCACGGGCATAGGCAAGACGTTTGACGAAACCGCGTCTGCAGTTGCCGAGGGTTTCGAGGAGCATTACGGCGTCAACCTTGAGCGGATGGAGCTGGGCGAGGAACAGTTCGCTTTGGCCGAAGAAGCCTCCAAACGCTATGCTTCGGACGAGTGGCTGAGGTTAAGGTGAAAGGTGTTACTGGGCCCGGGGCGACCGGTTGAGGTTAAGGTGAATGGAAGTTCCTGGAGGTTTCAGAGTTTACCAGCATCAGGACGGAAAAGTCGTAACCCGCCCGAAATACTACTCGTTCTTCAATCGGAGCTGGAAGCAAGAGCACCTCGAAGCTGACACAAAAAAAACTCTGGCAATCCTCGGCGACAGAGCTAACCCTTTTCGCGCGTTGATTTTTTCGCGTCTGGAACATGAGCCTAAGCCTAGATTTTTCGTCCTGCCTTTCAATAAACTGCAGTTTTTCGTGAAACGAGTCAGGAAAGGGACTGCGGAAACGCTTGGCTCAGACTACGAGAACGAACTACGAGTTGCCGCGATGTGGCACAAAAAACATCCTCAACACGCGTTCGAGCCCATAGGTTCGTTTTTCGTTAGAGGCGACAAGTTCCTCGTTTACAAGTACTACACTAATTTCGTACAGTGTGCGGAGTATCTTCAAACCCTTGCCTCGGCTGTGCGGATCAAAGGCGAGGACTGGTGTGCAGAGCGTCGCTTGAAGCTCGCCAAACTTCTGGGCGACGCGGTTGGTAAAGCACACAAACTGTTCGGGCACGGTGACCTGCATCCTCAAAACATATCGGTCGCGCTGGATGGAAAAGACTTTCCTGTGAACGTCATCCTCCGAGACTTCGAACTATCCCGCGAGGGCGTCAAATGGCGCGGTTACGGTAAGTCCAAGTTTGTTGCCGGCCCCGCGAAGAACCTAGCGAGCGACCTGAAGAGGCTTTTTTACAAAAGCCAAACTCTCGGCACCCTGAGGTTCGCTTTGCCGCGGCCAGAAGAACAACTCGCCTTCTTGGAAGAATACGACAAGCACACTGGCAGGAATCTTGCGTCTGCACTTAAAACATTGTGGGAAAGAAAACGCAAGAAAAAGACACCATGACTTGCGTTTAAATCCTTCTTCTTATACAATATGTGCCATGAAGTGCCCGTTCTGCGGCCACCCCGAGACCAAGGTCCTGGATTCGAGGGATGCCGAGGATTTGGAGCTGACTCGCAGGCGCAGGGAGTGCGAGAAATGCGAGAAGCGGTTCACTACTTATGAGCGGGTCGAACTGGGCGACCTTTTCGTCGTCAAGAAGGACGGCAGGAAGGAGAAGTTTTCCCGCGAGAAGGTCCTTGGCGGGATAAAGAAGGCGTGCGTAAAGCTGCCGGTCACCGAAGAGCAGATTGAAGAGTTAGTGGACAAGCTGGAGTACGACCTCCGCCACAAAGGCCTGACCGAGGTGCCTTCCCAGAAAATCGGCGAGATGGTCTTGAAGCGGCTGAAGAAGCTCGACGAGATAGCCTACATCCGCTTCGCTTCGGTTTACCGTTCCTTTACCGACATGGACTCGTTTGTCGCGGAAGTGAAGGAGTTGCAGAAGGATTAAACCCTAACTCTGCAGTTTTATACAATAGGTTTTTGATTTTTTAAAAATTCAAGAGGTAAAACGCCAAAAAGTTTATTAATTAGCTAGTGTATAGTATACATTATGGAAAAGAAACGTAAACCTTACCCTGAATG
>JACROM010000040.1 GCA_016214445.1 Microcaldota archaeon | reverse complement strand
CCAGCAAAAGAGAACGCAAAAGACCGCTCTACTGGTTTGAAACAACCCGCAGGCAAAAAATGCATTTCAAAACAAAGGAACACTATTTTTGTCCCACACCCGGTAGATTAACGTGTTTTTTCAGAGGTAAAACCAAAAAGCTAATTACTAATCACTAAAACCGGGGACAGATAGGGGTACACATCCGACTTCCTATACTGCTTTTCTTTTCCGTAGAGATTATGAATAAAAATGCGTTTAGCGGGATTCCAACCCATTAAGCGATTTGTGTCGTCCAATGGGTGAAACACTTTAACGGCAACTGGTATTGGCTGGCGTTTCTCCGCATCTTCCGTTGGACGCGTCAATGTAGCGTAGTACGCCGTTCCGACTGTGCCTTCCGAAATTATCGCGTTGGGGTGTAACTTTAAAACAGAACCTTTTACAAAGAACTCCCGCTCATTTGGCATGTCACTATTTTAACGCGGGTTATTTATTTAGCTTGCTCTAGCTCGTAAAGCTTCCACTAAAAAGCCAGTCTCCGTCCAGCTTTCAATTCCCTCTTTCAATTTTTTCCTTTGCTCCTCGAAAAGACCGGGAATGTTGACGCTCACAACGAAAACTCCTTGCTTCGGCTGATGGTGAAGAATCTCTACCTCATGGCTTTTTGCGTGCTGCCTGTTTAGAAACTCCCCAAGCGCCCGGACACCAACTCGATGGGAAAGGTTCTGCAACAGTGCTTCCACATCAACCACCCAAAAAGCTTTCAATTTTTCCCATGCTCTGGAAGCCCTCGAGGGTTTCTCCATTCAGGACAAGCGAAGGATATTCCGTTATACTGTACGCCTTCCGGAGCGCGTCCACTGCAGCAACCCCAAGGTCAACATCGAAAGCGTAAATCATAAGGCCAGGGTGTTTTTGCTTCAAGGGCGGGCCCACTTTTCCCTGCTCCGTGCATTCAGCGCACGGCGAAGTGTAGAAGTACAGCAATGTGCTTATCCGCTCGGAGCACTGGCCGTTGATTTTCTGCACCAGAAGAAAGTCCCTTATCTGCTGGACCATGTAATCGCGCTTGAGTTTCGCAACCTCCTCGTCCCCTTTTCCCCGCGCGTTCTCCAGCACGCCGAGTTTCAAGCCGAACTCCGTTGTCTGGGAGTCAAACTTCAGCAATTGTTCCTTGTAGAACGGGCACAACGTTTCAGGCGAGGCGTTCAGCAACAAAAGCAGTTCCATTTCCCCCGACCGGCTCTTCAGCACCTGAAGCTCTTCCGCAAGACCTTGGTTGATGTTCTGGGTGACGAGCACTCCGGCGAGTATGCCGAAGCTGAAAAGCGCAACTGAAATGACGAACGCGACGATGTAAGTTCTCAGGGAAATAGGCCTCATTGCGTAACACTTCTCAGCGCATGGTTTTATTGGTTTCCTACATGGTAGTTCACGGCTTCAAAAACCTGTCGCGGCCGTACATTTTAATCAGCTTCCTTGTTGTGATGGTATCCACACTAAGCTTAATATTGCGTCAACCAAGTCCTTTCTTGAAACCGGCTCAAATGAGCTTATTTCCCGGAGGTCATTTAGGTATTTGTCCGAGCCGAATAGTTGCTTCAAACGTTGGCCGAAAACTCTTCGGTGACCTGCAGCGGTTCTCTCGAGTTGTTTGGCAAAATCTTCGCGCGTTTTGCTTTCCAGCAAAGGCGGCACACCATGAGGCGGAATACCGTAAGATTCTATTGCACGCGCCAGGTGATTTAGCGTCTTAACCAGACCTTTCGCCTGTTCTTCGGGCGTTTTTCCGAATTTCCCTTCGCTAATTCTCCTCTTGACGTGTCCGGTGTCGTTGAACAACAGACTGAATTCCACTCTCTCCTCATTTAGAGGCAGGCGATTGAGGAGAGTCAAATGCTGGTTCAACAGCCTCATGAAAGTCCCCTCCGGCAAGCCCTTATCATGGTCCAATTGACCGCTGCTTAACATATGCGCCGCAATCTGTCGCGTTTGCAAGACTTCCTCTTTCGTCAACGCAATCGGCTGAAAGCCGGTAGGAGTTGAAGTCAAATATACCCCGACCGTGTCCGGGTCATTTTCTATCTCTTCCTTCGGCGTCATGAGCCAATTGACTATGGGCTGCCCGTGTCCTGTTTTACTTCCGTAGAAAGCGCGAGGAAGCGGAATGTCTTTTAGTGCGTTTAGCAAGAATTCTTCTAATACTACGTTTTGTCTCTGCAACCCGCCGTAACTTGTTTTCGATATGCCAAATTCTTCAGGGTCGATTTTTTCTGCGGGAACTACGCCTTTTGAAAGTACTGGGCCGGCATTCTTCTTTGCGCCTTCGGCCGAAGCATACGAAACGGGTTTAACTTCCCTAACGCGTATGAAACCATACTCCTTCGTTACTTGCTCCAATATCGGTTTTATGAGCCGGTCATAAACTACTCGCCTCTCGTCTGCAAAGCTCCTGCTTCTTCTCACCCGCGATTCGCTTCCGCTTTCGTATGGGATTTCAAAACGGCCTTCTTCAGACAAGGCAATTTGCGAGAAGCCGCTCACCCAGTTTCTCAGTATCTTGTGGGCGGTCTCCCAGTGGTTGTGGGCCCAAAGCAACGCGCACGCTTCTTTGCCTTTTTTCAGTTCAACCGAACTCGTTCCGAAAACTTGCTTGAACCTAACCGGAGCTAGCATTTCAAGCAGGCGGATAGTGTGCTGGTTGTTTGGAAGAACCGTTTCGCCAGAAAGCCAATTTCGCACAGCCTGATCGCTGCGCGATATGCTTGAAAAGGCGGTTTCAAAGTCTGCAGGTGGTTTTCTGCTTGTTTTGCTAATTTTGCCTTTCAAACTCCTGAATTTTGCCTGTATTTCTTCAACTGCTTGATTCAACCCCTGCTGGTTTTCAAGTTGTGCGCGCCCGTACTTTGGTTCCAAAGTCGAAAACAAGTATTCTTGCAACCGCGTAAACGGACGCGCGTTTTCAGCAGGAGGCCGTACATACAGGTGTTCTACAGCTAGGCGGTATTCCGCATCGTCTTCATGCAGAGCACGGATTATCTGATTAAGGTTAACGTTAACTCGCGTATTGCTTGAAAAAACCTTGTCACCTGGCACGACATGCTCTACGCGCTTCTGGGCGACCTTGTCGCCGACCTTAGCCCATACCCTGGTTCCAGCACCCAACAACGTGTTTCCACCGTAAGTTTCCACCAAATA
Source organism: Microcaldota archaeon (assembly GCA_016214445.1). Taxonomy (GTDB): domain Archaea; phylum Micrarchaeota; class Micrarchaeia; order Norongarragalinales; family Norongarragalinaceae; genus JACROM01. The sequence goes on along the minus strand of JACROM010000040.1, from coordinate 1,831 downwards.
GTGCGTTATTCTTTCTTCCTTCGGAGTCTTACGAACCATATAACCACCCTAGCTACCACCTTAGTTTTTCCCTCTTCAGTTCCCTGAACGCGGTAACCATCCAGAACAGCGTTATAAGCGGAGCGTAAAGAACCAGGTAAAGGATGAGGAAAGGAAGCGACAGCACCTCGCCCTTCAGCTGCTTCAAGCCTATGAGCGTCCATGTGATGGTGGCGATGAAAATCAACGCGCTCAAAACGTGCAATGGGGTTAATCCAAGGTAGACGCTCTTGAGGCCGTACTCAAGCAGCGCGTTCGCGGAACCCGACAGCAGGGAGTAGGCTGCAAGGCCGAAAACCAGGAACAAGGCGAATATGCTTATTATTGCCAAGGGCATGACGATGACGCCGAAGTCGCCGTACTTCGGCGAAACCAGGTAGTAGTGCTTCAGGATGTTCCTTATCCCGCCGCGGTGCCACCGAACTCTCTGGCGTATAAGCGCTCCGAGGGTTTTCGGGACAACGGTATAAACAACCGCATCCATGGAAGAAGCGATCTTGTACTGGTTAGCTTGTATACGCATGGCCATCTCTTGGTCCTCGAGGATGTTGCTTTCATCGTAACCTCCTACTTTGTCGAAAACGCTCCTCCGGAAAACGCTCAACGGGCCAGGGGTCACGTTGATGGCGTTGATGAAAGACAAAAGCTTTCTGGAGAAAACCGTAAGAAGATACTCAACTCGCTGGAACTTCTCCAACAAGTTTTTGGGCTCGTACACCTTCATCAAAGAGGCAACGGCGCCCACTTCCCCGTCTTTGAAGTAACCAACAAGCTTCAGCAAAGCGTCCTTGGTCATGAAGGAGTCGGAGTCCAACGTGGCAACCAGTTCGGTGTCCACGTGGCCAAGCGCGTTGTTCAACGCACTTGCTTTCCCGCCGTTTTTCTGGTGAAGCACCTTCACTTTGTTACTGAAACCTTTGGCCACTTTCAGCGTCCCGTCAGTAGAGCCGTCATCCACCACTATTATCTTCTTCTTTCCACTGGCGTACTTTGCTTCAATTGCCGACCTGATTGTCGCGGCAATGGTCTTTTCCTCGTTGTACGCTGGAATGATTATGGTTATTGAAGGGAGCTTTTTCGGCGGCTTCGGGCTCTCCTTTACCCGTTTGTAGTTCTCCAGGAACACTATGAGGAAGAATATGGTGGCGAACAGCGTGAGGAACGCAAGCCCGTACTCCAACAATGCCTTTATAGTAATCATCCAGAACATATTGCAGGGCAGGATTAAAATGCAGCGGAAACATACGGATACAGGTTTGAGTATAGTGAACCGCAAAAGTTTCGGGAAACTTTTGCGCCGTTCACTAGATGGCAATGCGCGGCTATTTCGTCGTTTTATTTCCGCGCATTGCTATATGGCTAGAAGGGCAAGAGTTCTGACGCCATCTGGCGTCTGGTGAATTGCACGCCTACCCGCAAGGCGGGAACCTCCGGTTGTAGGCCCTATTTCTATCCGAGTTGTAATGAGTACCAGCGGCGCGCGGCCCGCCCTTCGGGCGGACCGGATGTTGCGCCGTTGGAGTTGATAAGAATGAGCGGAGCTTTTAACGGAAAAATCGACGGCGACACGAGAAACAATTGGCTAGTTTTCCTTTTTGTTTCCAAATGCCGCTACAACGTTTTCCGCAAACAGAGTACGATAAACGCCTTCTTATAGCTAATCGCATAAATATTTGTACATTTTAGGCATGTTCTTAGGGTTGCTAAAAATCTTCCGCAAACGATACTTCACACCTTCAACCGTGCGCAACGCGCGGTTCGCCACGTCTTTGCGTGCAGGCCTCCAACACTG
>JACROM010000021.1 GCA_016214445.1 Microcaldota archaeon | reverse complement strand
GTATCCGGTTAGTTTTGTAGGCATTTTCAGAGGGAAATGTACTTTTTTGTGCATTGCTCTATTTTTTGCCTTTTTACGAGGTAAATTTGACATTTTTTGCCTAGAAAACTAACCCCTTACATTTGCTCTATCCCTTTGCGAAGCGTTTCCTTTCCGCTTTCTCCGAGGTTTGGGTGCGCGTGAGTAGCTAAAGCATCCAACGCTTTCAGGTGCCCCGCATCTGTTGTTGCTTGTTGAAGATCTCTCAGGCCGCCTATGCGCAAGTTTTCGCTTCTTTTGCGGCGTCCGTCTTTGATTGCGCCAGTAATTCCTTCAGGTCGTGCGTTTTCGCCGGGCTGTCCCTTTTGGACAGGATTATTGCCTTCGGGAGTTTTGATGTTTTGGTGGCAGAAGAAAACCGCGTAATTGTACTTTTCAGCTGACAGCATCGCTTTTGCGCACTCCAAGTCGTATTTGGAACTGTCGTACCATAGCATGGTTTCTTCGCGCATGTTTCCCCCTCTACCCTAAATGCGTTTTGAAGTTTATAATGACGCTGATTTGCGCGCGTGAATGCTTCGGTTTACTCGGTGTTGCCAAGCGGTTCGCGCTCTTTTTATATTCCGGCTCCGTATCCGAAGTATGGCACCGGGGCAGGCGGTAGTGAAGAGCGAGGGCGGCAGGAAACGCCTGATTATAGATTACAGGGGCTTGCCGTACGGTCCGGACGTGGCGCAGTTCTCGCAGGCCATGAAGGACGTGGTGGAAAAGCTGCGCGAGGTGGACGCGGACGAAGTTGTATTGAGCGAGTACTACGAGCGCATCTACAACGAAGAGCAGACGAATTGGCTGAAACAGGTTGCAGACCTTCTTTCCTCGCTTGAAGCAGATGCGGTGTGGAGCCCTTCGCACCTCGGAAAGAGCACGGCTTCGAAGGTTTTGGCCCCTAGGCACGACGCGGTGCTGAAGATTCTGAACATGGTCTCTTCGGACCCGTTCAAGGCGTACTTGACGTTGGTGCAGGAGCTCAAGAACCAGATGGCCGCGTTGTCAGCGCTCGAGGGCGAGGATGCTGATGACCTGAAGATTTACGTCGGCACCCTCAAGTTCATGCGCCAGAAAATCGAGGGCATAGACCTCATCCAGAAGATGAAGAACTATTTGACTCAGTTGGGTTCAATTCCAGAAGGCCGCACGGCGTACCACACGTTCTTCGAGAGCGCAATCAAGCCGAGCTTCATCGGTTCGCGCATATTCTTCACCGGCACTGAGGGTTTGGAGCTGGTGGACCAGTACGAGGTCCTGGGAACGAAAGTGTACGTTTACAAGCACCCGGACAGGGTGGAACTGCTTTACTACATCAACCCGCCGGAGTACTCGCTTCCCCCTGAAAAATATTTCCTGTTGGAGAAGACCAAGGAGGTAGTGGCGCAGCACCGGCCCGATACAGTGGAGTTCATGGACATCGCGCAGGCCAGAAAATATTTCCGCAAGGTTTACGTTGCCACCATAGCTGATTTGGCGCTGAAGAACAACATAGAGCTTAGCGTAGAGGAAAAAGAGGATTTGGCCACAATTGTGGCGAGATACACCATCGGTTATGGAATCCTCGAGATTCTCCTTTCCGACCGCAGGGTAACTGACGTTTACATCGACTCGCCCTTGGGCGTGAAGCCGGTTTACCTGGTGCACGGCAAGTACGGTCAATGTCAAACAAACGTGATTTTCTCGAACGAGGAAGCTAGGTCTATTGTTTCACGGTTCCGAGCGTTGAGCGGGAGGCCTTTCGATGAAGCTCATCCCATTCTCGACTTCGACTTGGAGGACCTGCAGACCCGCATAGCAGTGATAGGGAAGCCTCTTGCATTGGATGGCATAGCTTTCGCTTTGCGTCTCCACAAGACCACTCCGTGGACTTTGGCTCAGTTCGTGGACAACAACATGTTCAGCGCATTGAATGCAGGCATGTTTTCGTTCTTCGTCGACGCGCAGGCGAGCATGCTGATTGTGGGTTCCAGGGGAGCAGGAAAAACCTCCATGCTCCAGTCACTTATGCTGGAGCTTCCGCAGAACTTGAGGATTCTGGTGCAGGAAGACAGCGTTACTGGGGGCACCCCGATTGTCGTGGAAAAAAACGGCAAGCTTATGTCTACTACCGTCGGAATTTTGGTTGATGGTTTAATTGAAAAGCATGGTAAGGTTCTTTTCAACGGTGTAGAAAAACTTCCCTCAAACCCAGAGAAAATCAAAGTCTTTTCTTCTTCGCCTGACGGTGAACTTCAGTTGGCGGACGTCTCGTGTTTTATCAGGCATAAGACCACGAAGGAACTCTATTTGGTTAAAACAGAGAGCTACAAAGAAATCAAAGTGACCGGAGACCATTCTCTGTTTACTTTTGAACAAGGCCGTCTTAAGGCCGTAAAGACGACGAGCCTTCAGTGCGGCGACGATTTAGTTGTCGCTGACTGTCAGCTTAATTCCAACGACGGAACTATTTCTTTGTCCCGCCGCGTTTCTCTTGAAAAAATAGCCGAGATTACTAACTTAGGCCAAGTCAATGATTACGTTTATGATTTCAGTGTTCCTCATTTTGAGAATTTTGTTTGTGCCGGGATTCTGGCGCACAACACCCAGGAACTTCCCATTCCAGCTCTGAAGCGTTTGGGTTACAGTATTCAGAGGCTGAAGACCAGGCCTCCGTTGGGCGGAGGGACAGAAACCGAGGTTTCCGCTGAAGACGCTCTGCGTACTGCTTTGAGGCTTGGAGATTCCGTGCTGATAGTGGGTGAAGTGCGCTCCGGCGAAGCCAAGGCGTTGTATGAAGCAATGCGTGTCGGAGCAGTTGGTAACGTGGTCATGGGCATCATCCACGGCGAGTCCGCTTACGGCATATGGGACCGGGTGGTCAACGACTTGGGCGTCCCTACGACCTCGTTCAAGGCAACTGACTTCTGCTTGGTGAGCGCGCCCATCCGCTTCAAGGGTTCGCTGAAAAGGCACCGCAGGGTGATAGAGCTCACCGAGGTGCTCAAGCACTGGGACACCGACCCAGGTAAGGAGGATGGTTTCCAGTCTTGGCTTGCTTTCAACGCGGAAAAGGACGCTTTGGAGTTCTTCGAGGACCAGGTGAAGGAGAACAGCGAGTGGCTGAAAAAAACCAGGCAGCTGCGAGGGCTCACGTACGAGGACATAATGAGCGAAATAACAGCGCGCGGGATAACGAAGCAGTACTTGGTCGACCAGAAGAGGAAGTTCGATATCCCGCAGCTTCTGGAAGCCGATTATGCCGTGAGGGCGCACAACAAATACTTGCTGTTGTCGGAAAAGCAGCGCGAAGAGATAGGCGGGGTTGACCACAAGCTTCTTTTGGCGGAGTGGAAGAAGTGGGTGGATGACTCCTTGATTAAGGATTTAATCAACTTGAAGAAAACGTAGTTGTTTTCTCGGTTTTTTTCCTCTGTATAGTTTCTAGCGCACGAATGGAAAACAAAATACTATGTAAAAGTTTATATAGTATTAATCTAATTGTATACTATGGAAAATTCAAATGGTGCGGTTAAGCCCCCGAATCCCTTCAATCCCGGTTCTCCTATAGACCCTGCTGATTTCATCGGTAGGGCCAGCGAACTGGAAAACTTCAGGCAAAAACTCCGTCAAACAGCTGAAGGGTCGCTCGCGAGCATGGCCGTGGCTGGAGGATACGGGGTAGGGAAGACTTCGTTTCTGCATAAATGCAAGACTATTGCCGAGGAACAAAATGCTCTCGCCATATATTTCTCGCTTAATGAGGTTGATGAGCTTAGCCGGGAAACGTTGGCTAAAGTCCTAATTCAGAGGATACAGGAAAAAGTCCGGGAGGAAGTTATCCTGAAACGCCTGTCGTCCCAGTTATTCAATCTCAATCTGCTTGAACGGGTAAGGATTAAAACCGAAACCGGGGTTGAAATCAGCCTTGTCCGGGAGCCCAAAGGCGACGCGTACCCGAACTTGCATTCAGCCCTTTCGGCTGCATGGAATGCGCTCAAAGGTTCCAAGACCGCAATCGTGTTCCTCGTTGATGAGGCGAGGGTCCTCGAGAAAAACCGCGCGGAGCTTATACTCTACCTGCGGGCTGTCCTGGAACAACTGCAGGTTTCCCGCGTGCCGGTAATGGTCGTCCCGGCGGGCAAGCTTACAATAACCGGCCCCACCGGGAGCGGGTTCTCGCCGCTTGTGAGGACGTTTCCTCCAGCCGTCCTCGAAAACTTTTCCGAGGCGGAAACGAAGGCTTTCATCTGCCGTAAACTTCGTCAAGTCAATTTCGTGTTCGCCGATTCAGCGTTTCCGCACGTTTTTTCCGTGACTGAAGGCCACCCGTTTGTCCTGTCCGCGTACCTGTCGGCGGCCTACTCCAAGATGCCTGCGGACGAAACCGAGTTGAAAGAAGTTTATTTCAAGGCAACCGACTTGGTTTTCGTCAAGTACGTCTTAGCCCCGTTTTTCTCCCGGTTCTACGACCAAGCCGGGCCGTTCAGCAAACGGATTCTGGGCGTGATGGCCAAAGACTCAGCAGGTGAAACCACCCTTTCCAAGCTGACCGGCGCGCTCAAGAAAGAGGCAAACGAACTTTCCCCGCATTTAGCCAAGCTAGTGCAGGACGGCGCAATCGTGCGCATTGACCGCGGCAAGTATAAGCTGTTTCATCATTTGCTAGGCCAATACATACGGGAAAAGTCCGGGTTCGGCGTGACTTAGTACGCCAGAGCCGCTAAACCTCCACCTGCGGGGTGGAGTCCAAGCGGCTCAATCTTGAAGAGGGGTTGGTAAGGGGATTCCTCCCCTTACCGCCTCCAAAGTAATGCACTACTTCCTTTGCGGCATAATATGTCCAG
>JACROM010000020.1 GCA_016214445.1 Microcaldota archaeon | reverse complement strand
TGGCTTGTTGGTGGCGGGCGAGTTGTTGAGTCACGTCTCTCCGAAGGATGTGGTGCTTTATTTTTCGAGGGTTTATTGTGTTAGCTTAGGTTCGGAGGGATTGGTGTCTGAGGTTCCGAAACGGGTTGAAAAGCTTGGTAAAAAATTGGGTTTTCCGGCAAACCTATTGCATATGTCGCGGAGTTAGGGATCAATTGGTTGAAAATACTTACGCGAAAGGGAAAGTCAGGCAAAAAGTTTTGAAACATCTGGGAACTGAAAAACAAGCTAAAGATTATGCTTTGCGGCATGACCTGAAAATACCTAAAGCGGAAAAGAAAAAGATAGTTTGGAAACGCGCATGGGCAAGAAAATACAGCGTGCAAAAACTCGAAGCGGCAGCTCAAGTATTTGTTTCGTGTTTCAAGAAAAACATCGGTGTTTCGATTACCGATGTGTTGGTAACAACCGAGGGCACAAACAAGGCATTCTACGCTGATTTAAACCACTGGAACGGAATAGGCAAAAAGCTGCTCGAGCTATGCAAAAAAGACGGTGCTTGGAAGAAAATCTACGAAAAAACTATAAAATATTCGAAACAATATGCTGGACTGGGAAGAAGAATCGCCAAAACAAACCTGCGTGCGCTCAGCAACCGGGAATTAGCATCGGTTTACAAAGAGTTCTTCAACGTGCACTCTGGCGAGTTCGAATATTATCTTTGGCTGCCGTTTTTCTTTTTTTTTTTCGTTTTCAAAGAACTCAGGAAACGCTTGGAAGGGGAATTCGGGGGCGAAGCACAGGAAGTTTTGTTGGTTGTCGCATCGCCGAGTAAAATAAATGCAATCACGCGCGAGTCCATCGCATTAATGGAGCTAGCGATCAAAGTAAAGGAAGAAAATTTGAGCGAACAAAGCATAAACGAACTGCTTCAAAAACATGCTGAGAATTTCTGCTGGCTAGCAGTGTATGATTTCGACGAGGAACCGTGGAAAGTAGAGCATTTCGGGGAAAGATTGAAAACTCTGTGTTACAAAAACACGAAAGAATTGAAACAAGAAATCCTAGAAACGGAGAAACAATATCTGCATAACCACGAAGAATTTGAAAAGGTTCTGAAGAAAATCAAAGACCCAACCCTGAAGAACCTTGCTCTGACTGGACATGCTTTCGCGTATTTGAAGGACGCTAGGGATGATTATAGGCGTGAAGGAAACTATCTGGCGGAACCGTTGTTCGCTGAAACAGCCAGACGCGCCGGACTAACGCAAAAGGAAGCAATCCAACTTACTTCCAGGGAAATAATTAACTTCCTTAGAACTGGCCACGTTGATCGGGCACGTGTGCGGGAACGCCTAAATGGGTTCACCGTCACGATGCAGTGTTCGCGTCTCCACGTCTACAGCGGCGAGGAAGCAAAACAAAAAGCCGAAGAACAACTGCAAAGAACCAGCAGTGAAAAAAGAGGCGTTGTCAAAGGAATACCGGGAGCGTTGGGGACTGCAAGAGGCCCAGCATGCATAATAAGACACAAACTGCTGCTGCACAAAGTCAAGCCGGGTGATATCCTCATAAGCAACACGACGATGCCGGACTATGTTCCTGCGATGAAAAAAGCAAAGGCAGTAGTAACCGACGAGGGCGGTATCACATGCCACGCGGCAATAGTTTGCAGGGAACTGAAGATTCCGTGCGTAGTAGGAACTCAAACAGCAACAAAGGAATTCGAAGACGGGGATCTTGTAGAGGTAGACGCGGAACACGGGATAGTAAAGAAAATCAACGTTCCGAAGAAAAAAACAAGGAACACAATGAAAGAACTTGCTAAACGCAGTTTTAAAGCCTCAAAAACAGCGGGGGAACTCTGCAAAGAGGCGGAAGAAGATTTCTGGTGAAAACCAAGACTTCAAAAAACTGCCGTTCACCGACAAAAAATCCGAATGAAATGTGAGCTTAGCTATTTCGTTGCAATATTTTCCTCTTTAAAGACTATCCCGCGCTCAATCAAGTGTTTCCTGACTGCGGCAATCGCGTCCAAATGACTCTTTGCTCCGGGAGGATTGTTTTCCGCATGAGTTTGCCACTCACTGTCGGAAGAAACAGTATTTTCATATATTGAAATTAAAAGCGGCAGTTTAGGTAACGCCTCAATTTTAAGGCGGGTGGTGGTTGCACCCGACAACGGTTGATTTGTGTCCGTCAGCGTGCCGTCCCGCAGGTCTTCCACAACAGAATCAATGCCAAAGGATTCTGGCGAACGCCGGGGGCTAATGGTTCTAACGAATTTTTCCAACAGCTCACGCGCGCCGAACTTTTCGGCGAAGCTCTGCGAAGTTATAACTCGGAGTTTGCCGCTTTCTTGCGCAGGCTCATGCAAAAGAGTAAACCGCACCCGATGCAAAGGGCGTTCCTGCCCCATACGGACAATTGGTTCAAACGCGCTTTAAACGCTTGCGCCAAAACCGCCTGAGCTGAATTCGGGTTATTTCGAGGGGATAGAAGCCGACCGCCCCCCCATAGGAAGGAGCGAGGCGCAAAAGTTTCGCTTTCCATTCGTAAACGGCTCAAAAAGAAGTGAACCGAGAAAAAAGAGCTTTGAAAAACCAGCTGGTTTTTGCCACAAACCGGGGTCAACGCAGGAAGTATTTGAACGCCGGAACCACTTCGACGGCTTTTCCGTTTACGCGGCGCTTTTCTTCGAGCCTGCGGGAAATTATGCAGCCCTTTGGCGCGTTGAACCTTTTCATGAACACCCGCGACCTGGAAAAATCGTCTTCCTTGAAGGCGAGGGCCGGCGAAACCAGCGCCGGATAGTATTTCTTCAGCTTCTGCTCCATCTTGCGGCGGTTGTTGGAAAAATTGTAGAGTTTTTTCACCAGGAACGACTGTTCCAGATACGCCAAGTAGTCTGACAGGGTTTGTCTGCTCACGCCCAGCTCCTTCGACAGTTCGACAAGCTGAACCAACTCGCCCGGCTGCTCCATGAAGAGGTTAACCAGGGACGCCAATACGCCCGCGTCCTTTACCGGAACCAACTGCGGCAAATCCGTGTACAGGACTTTTTCAACTATACTCTCCCGGACGTATTTTCGGATAACTTCCTTATCGCTGACGCCGACGAGCTCCGGCAGCCCCTGCGAACGCGTGAACTCGTCGAACAACCTGCTGAGCTCCTTCTCGTACAACGCGTGCGGCTCAAAGTCTGCACCTTTGAACGACAAGAATTCCTTGAAAGAAAGGGGCTCCACCGTGAATTCAAACATCCTGCCAGCCAGGGTTTCCTTCGATTTGCGGCGCAGGAACAACGACTCCGAACCCGAAACCATGATCTTGATGTTGCGGAAAACGTCGTAGATTGTCTTGAGCTGGTTATCCCACCCCGGCAATTTCTGGAGCTCGTCAAGCAACAGGAGGTACCGCCCGTTCCGCAGGTTCTTGCCGAAAAGTTCTTCGTACTCCCGCAAGATTGCCCGAATTTCAACATCCCTGAACTCGTCGAATGAAAAGAAGATGATGTTTTTCGGGTCCATGCCCCCGCGGATTGCGTCTTGCGCGGCCTTGAGCAGGATGGTGCTTTTGCCCGTGCGCCTAAGGCCAGTGAAAACCAGCATCTGGCGCATAGGCATGAACCTTTGCACGCGTCCGTAAACGTCCCGCCGATGGAAGTCCAAGCCGAAGTCTTCCTTCCACCAAGGGTTGAAATCCACGAGGGCGTCCTTAATTGTTGCCATCTCCAGTTAACACCAAATCGATTAGTTGTTAATTGCAATTAACAACTATTTAAACATTCCTATTGACGTTTGGCGGAAAAGACACAGCAGTCCAAGAAAATGCGTTTGGAAAACACGGCTTCAAAAGCCTTTTTTATACTGATACTAAACAATAACGCATGGAAACAGCGCTCAAACAGCTGAAAGCAATCCGCGAGGCAACCCCTCTCGCCAGTATAGACGAACTTCTTTCTTTCAGCTCGGAACGCTTGGAACAAACGAGCACGGGCGGAATATCAGTACAGAGCCAAGTCACCCACCGCCTTGCGAAGAAAACCGAAATAATATTCGAGCCTACTGAAGAGCACGAGGCGTTCGTCAAGAAAGTCCTGGGACAATGCCTCAAGGAGGATATGGTCAAAAGCGAAAGGTGCATCGGAAAACAGTTGTTCCTCGCTTCTGTGCTGCTGCCGAAAAAGTACGGCTGGATTGCGGCGTACTGGGCAACAACCCAGTTCGACCCAGTAGAAAAGGAGCCGGACATAACAACAATCAACCTGCCGGAGTGGCCGGAACAGAAAATACTAGTTTTCCCGGACCTCGGCCTCAACATAGCCCTTGGGAGCGACTACATCGGCGAAACAAAGATGTCAATTCTGCGGAGCACGATGTACCTCGCCAAAAAACAGGGTTTCATCGGCCTGCACGCAGGCAGCAAGAGCATCACCCTCAACAGCGGAATGAAAGGAGCGCTTTTGTTTGGCTTGAGCGGGACCGGAAAAACAACACTTTCAACACACTCGCTCTTCCTCCGCCCTCCGGAAAAAACAGTGGTGCACCAGGACGACATAGTCATACTGAAGAAAGAGGGCGCAGCCATAGGAACGGAACAGAACTTCTACGTGAAAACTGAGGGCATAAGCCAGCAGAACCAGCCGGAAATATACAAGGCCTGCATGACCGACCACTCGCTGCTCGAGAACGTCGCGCTTAAGGACGGCCAGCCCGATTTCCAAGACGTCTTACGAACCAGCAACGGGCGCGCGGTAGTATTCAGGAAGGACCTTCCGTACTCGAACGGAGTTGACCTCGACAAAGTAGATTTGATTTTCTTCATCACACGCAGGCGCGACATCCTGCCCGCAGCTGCAAAACTCACTCCTGAACAGGCGGCAGCGTTTTTCATGCTCGGCGAAAGCGTCGAGACATCTGCCGGCGACCCCACTCAAGCCGGAAAAACCAAACGGGTCGCGGGATTCAATCCGTTCGTCGTAGGCGACCCGGCAGAGGAAGGAAACCGGATGCTTGAATTCATAAAATCAATAGTGATACAGTGCTTCCTCCTTAACACGGGCGCAATAGCGGAAAAAATAAGCATAAAACCCGAAATATCCGCCAAACTTATAGAGCAGGTTGCTCGCGGAAAAGTCGAATGGCGGAAGGACGAGGACTGGGGCTATGAAGTGCCCGTAAAAATCGGCAGCCTGGAAATAGGAGCACTGAACCCGAGGCAATACTACTCCGAGGAAGAATACTCTGAAAAAACCAATGCGCTCAAGGCCGAAAGGAAAGCATGGCTGGAACAGTTTGAAGGCCTGAAGCCGGAAATATTGGATTCACTCAGGTTACAGTAAAATGAAACTTAAGATAGACCCAAAAATATTCGAAAAGTTCCCAGGCCTGCTTGTCGGAGTGGTTTCCGTAAAAGGAGCGGACAACAACGGCATCGCGAGCGGAATCGCAGAAAAAACAACGGAACAGGAAGCTCGGATAAGGCGCGAGTTCCAGGCGGAAACGCTTTCGCAGACACCGAAAATAGACTCGTGGAGGAAAGCTTACGCGGCGTTCGGCGGCAAACCCAAGGAAAACCGCTCGTCGGTCGAAAACCTCTACCGTCTCGTGCTGAAGGGAAGCGATTTGAGGCACATCAACAAGCTGGTTGACATCTACAACCTCGTCTCGCTCAAGCACATGCTGCCGTTGGGCGGCGAGGATTTGGACAAAACCAAAGGCGACATAACACTGACTTTCGCAACAGCACAAGAACCGTCAGTCCTGTTGCTGGGGGACAAGGAAGCGAGGCCGCCGCATGAAGGCGAAGTCATCTACAAGGACAGCATCTCAACCATATGCCGTCGGTGGAACTGGCGGGAAGCCGAGCGAACCAAGCTGACGGAAGAAACGAGGAATTGCGTCTTGGTTGCCGAAGCGTTACTGCCGGTTACGGGGGAAGAACTGGAGGCGGCAGTTTCAGAATTGGAAGCGATGGTCAAAAAACACTGCGGCAGCACGATAACGCGCACGATATTGGACGAAAACTACAGAGAAACGGAGCTCTAAGCTCAAGCTGCTTTCGTACGCCCGACGCGGAAAACGCAAAATTAGTAACACATTTCAAAATTTTGAACACAAGTTCAATTAATTGAATTTGTTTTCAAACACTGGCCGCTAGCTCTTCAGCCTCTCCAACGTCTTTTTGTCAGTAAGTTCCCCTAAGGCATCCTTCACAATCCATTTTGCGGATTTGCTGTTTTGCTTTTCGATTCTCTTCGCCGAAGCGATTGCCTTCTTGTTCAACGATTTGTTCCTCTTTCCAATCTGCCTCAACGCCCAATTGACTGCTTTCCTCACGAAGTTCCGCCCGTCCCCTGCTTCGCGTTCAATCAACGGAAGAAAAGACTCGAACTTTTTGTCCCCGGCTTTCTTGTCATGAACTGCAAGGGAAGCCATCAACGCAAAACCAGCTCGCTTGACGAACTCCTCCTTCCTCTTCGACTATTCTTCCGCCTTGGAGTAAGCGAAAGGCGTCTTGTCGAACAAATTCATGCACACCTGGTCGCAAACGTCCCAAGAATCGAAATCGCCAGACCAAGAATCCATTTGCTTTTCCGTAACTTGCGCGCAGTCATCAACCAAACACGCGAGAATCCGCGCCTCGTGAACTCCCGAACCCCAAAGTTCCTGCGCCAAGGAATGGCTTTTTCCAATCTGCTTCGCCATCTTCCTGACAACCGGAATGGACACACCCGGCGTTCCTTCAGGATTAATGCCGAAGCTCGCCATGAACATGGTAAAAAGAACCGGCTTCACGCTCGGTTTTGAAAGAATCTCACGGAAAGACAAACAAAAACACCTGAAAAATAATCAACCCAATTGGCCCAAAGCCTTTGCTATTTCCGCCTGGAAGTCGAAACCGAAAAGCTTGAGTACGAAGAACAACGCGTACCGAAGGACAAGATACGCGAAAACAAACAAAGCCATCACAAGAAGCCATCTTTGCCATTCAGGCCTGTCCTTCATGAAATTGACTTCACCGATTTTCTTGTTGATTTTGCGCCAAAGCCGCTCCCTCGCCAGCAGCAGCGCGCCGAGGAACACCGCCAAAAACGCCAGCAGCGGAAGTGGCGCACCGTGAGAGTACAACAAAACCAATAGCAAGGCGAAGACTGCCGCCCTGAACCAAAACCTGAACTCTTTCTTCATTGCAACCACTCAAACAAATAACTCAATATACAACTCAGTCAAGGAAAAGAAGAGATGTAAGGGGTTAGTTTTCTAGGCAAAAAATGTCAAATTTACCTCGTAAAAAGGCAAAAAATAGAGCAATGCACAAAAAAGTACATTTCCCTCTGAAAATGCCTACAAAACTAACCGGATACGAAGAGATAAAAATGCAGGGGAAGGGATTTTCAACGCCAAAATGATTCGCCCATCAAGGACGTTTTCTTTTGGACAGGCCAGCTTTTCTTTTTCTAAAAGAAAAGATGACCATTTGAACCCTTGAACCCCTAAGGGACTGCGCCCTGAACGCAGCACATTTTTCCGGCTTCAACGTAGAGTAAAACCACGAAGAAAGTGACCAGGCTTTGCTACCCCTGCATCGCTATATTTTCTTTGAACAAATAGCTTTTAAATTCGCGCGCTAGATCCCTTTTTTGGACCGACCAGCTTTTTTAGGGAAAAAAGATGGTCCTTGTGCTACCCCTGCAAGAATTAAAGAAATAACTGAAAAGCTTATTAGAGCTTTTGTTAGGCCTAAAAAAAAGGATTTATAAGTTTTAGGGCGCAATAGAGAGTATCTCGTCTTAGTTAAGGGGAGTTCTTTCAAGTGGAAATACCGAATCCGTACAAGTGGAAGCACTACAAGTACCTCATAGCGGTGCCCCTACTGCTCATGCTGGCGGCATTGTTCTTCATCCCCCAGGTGGAGAAAGGCATAGACCTCAAGGGCGGACTTCTCATAACCGTGCAGTCAGGCCAAAACATTGACGAAGATGCTCTGAAGACGGAAATAGCGAAAGTCGCCGGAATGGAACCGGACGTTAGGAAATTCAAGAGCCCTGCTGGTTCGGGAGTGGAAATAGAGCTGCCGTTGCGCAAGGAAATCGACGAAGCGACATCAACCCTCGCAAGAAGCCGCTCCCTCCTCGAGGACTGGGAGAATGCCCAGGTTGCGCTTTCCCAAGGCCAGGGCTCGGAAGCTGCAGCTGCCTCGCTCGAAAAACAGGTGATGCAGGAGGCAGGAACTGCAATACAGCTTACAGGCGGCTCGATGAAAGCCAAGGACCCGAACGCGGCAGTAAGCGAAGCCGACGAGGCGGTATCGAAGGCGCGCTCGGTCTACAGGGAAGAACTGCTTGAAGCGGTACAGAAAGTTGCAAAAGCCGACTCGGTATCCGTAAGGGAAGTCGGCTCATCGTTAAGCGAGTTCTTCTTCAGCAAAACACGGGAAGTCATACTCCTGGCTTTCATACTTTCATCTGCAATAGTTTTCCTGATATTCCGTTCAGTCGGCCCGTCGCTAGCTGTAATATTCGGCGCGTTGGCGGACATAGTCATCACAGCTGGCGCAATGTACTTCTTCGGCGTGCCGTGGAGCCTGCCGTCCGTTGCTGCCCTACTGATGCTAGTTGGTTTTTCGCTTGACACCGACCTGATGCTTACCATACGCGTGCTCAAGAGGCAGGAGGACGAGCCGAAGAAGAGGGCGTTCGACGCCATGCACACGGGGTTCCTGATGAGCTGCACCAACATAGTGGCGTTCGGCGTCCTTACTGCGGTAGCGCTCATACTGCAGATACCGACTTACTACCAGATAGGCGTCATCGCCACAGTAGGAAGCGTGGTCGACTTCATAGCAACTTGGTGCGGCAATGCGCCGCTCATACTGTGGCTCGAGGAGAGGCGGAAAAAATGAGTTACGCCAAGCTTTTGCGAAACTACAAGATTCTTCTACTGATAGGGCTTCTGCTCGTTTCATTCTACCTGGTTTTCCTCAAGGACCTCAACCCGGCGACAGTCGACCTCAACCTCGGCATAGAGTTCGCCGGAGGAGTGAGGATACCGATTTCCCTTGAAAAGAACGTGGACCAACAGACCATGGACTCCATAATAGACACGCTCAAGCAGAGAATCAACAAGTTCGGCCTGTCACAAGCCCAAGTCCGGCCGCTCGGCTCCAAGGAAATACTGGTTGAATTGCCGATGGCGCAGCCGCAGGTAATCAAGACAGTGGAAACACTGTTGCGCGAACAGGGCAGGTTCGAGGCCATAGTGAGCCGAAAAGTCGCCTTGAACAGCTCCCACCGGACCCGGAGAAATGCACTTCGCAGAAGTGGCTTCGGGCAAAGTAGGCGAAAACGTCATGATGTTCCTTGACCGGCCCGCCAACTCGGCACTGCTCGTTGAAAAGAAAACCGTTCCTTCCTCGCCTTCGGTACAGGAAACTCTTGCGAAGGAGGGCGATGACATAAAACTATACTACATTGAAGATTTCAACGCGTCCGACATCCTGAAAATCAAGCCTGAAACCATAATCGTGCCCGACTACCTGAAAACAAAACACCAGAAAGTCTACGACGCTTTAAAGAAAGCCGGCTACTCCTACAACATTTCCTCGCCGCTCAAGCTTGTCGACAAAACCGAGGAGGAACTCGCTCCGGAAATGTTCGGCCAGCTCGGCTTCAGCACCGTTTTCTCCTGGAAAGCAATTGGTTTGCGCTCCGCGCCGGTGCTCCAGGTGGAGCCCATAAAGAGGGCGTCCATAACGCAGTACTCCATCACCGGCTCGTCCCAAGGAGACACTGAACAAGAAAAAGTGGAGAACGCCATTCTCGAGGTAAAACAACTCAAGAGCGTGTTGACTGGCGGGCGGCTCCCGGTTGCAGCAAGCGTGGGCAGCTACTACAACATCGCCCCTTCCCTAGGCGAACAGTTCCTGATGTACAGCTTGTACGGCATAGCCATAGCAATCATACTCGTTGCAGTAGTGATAATGCTCTACTACCGACGGCTTGAACTGATAGTCCCCATAGTGTTCACCAACGTCATAGAAATCTTCGTCCTGCTCGCCTTGCTGGGCGGGCTCGGCACGTTGGACTTGGCCGCAATGGCAGGAGTCATAGCGTTGATTGGTACCGGCGTGGACAATCAGATAGTCATCACCGACGAACTGCTGAAGAAGAGAGGAGAGGACGTGTCGCCTAAACGCAAGCTCAAGGACGCTTTCTTCATAGTGTTCAGCACTGCCGGGGTAGCTTTCGCGTCCATGCTCCCGCTCCTAATGTCCGGAATAGTCGAAATAATGGGTTTCGCCATAGCGACAGTTTTGGGAGTAATCCTCGGAGTGCTCATCACCAGGCCCGCGTACGGCGCCATAGTGGAAGAAATGGTCTTCAAGACGAACGAATAAGACATTCGACGCCGTGCGAAAAGAAAAAACGCGCCATAAAAAACAGGAACAACGGCCGGAAACTACTTCATCTTGCCGTCTTCCCGCAACTGCTTCGCTACATCCGCTCTTCGCTTCAAGTGCTCCTGCAACCCGGCTTTCTCTTCGCGCGTCATGGTCTTGTCCATGATGTAGGACACGTAATCCTGGGTACTCTGGGACGCGTCCAACAACAAGCTCTGCGCTTCCTCAAGGTTAAGATTCAGCTCGGACGGCTTCAGAATCTCCACTCCAAGAGGCCCGAAGCGCAGGCACAGGCCAAGCAAGGTGTTGAAGCTGTTCGCCAGAATCTTGATTTCGGTGCTGCAGGAGTAGCGCATGTTGTCCGACAAACCCTCCTCGGCCTGCCTCTCCAGCGCCCTCAAAACCTCTCCCTTGCAGTAGAGAACCCCTTTTTCCTTGGAGATTTTGCCCACGAAGTCAACCAGAGAATTCTCTACGCCCTCCTTGGAAGGCCCGTGAGCGTCAAAATACATCAACGCCAGCACCGCGCCGTGTTTGGAAGCCTCGCCGAAAAGCTCCTCGAGGTCCTTCTCGGACACTTTGCCGGAATAGCGTTCCTTGTTGTCGAACATAGGGTTAAGTTTGGCCGATAACGGTTATAAAACCTCTGACGTCAAGCGCGGTGCGTGTACCCGCCGCGGATAACGTACCTGTGCGAAGAGTCGTGCTCGCAAACCCAGAGGTCTCCCTTTTTCGCTAAAGGAATCCCGTACCCGTGGTTCTGGTAGCACAACTTGCAGTTGCATATTATCTGGTCGCCGAAAACGCTCACTTCCTTACACCTCTTTACTGGCCAAACTGGGGACACACATAACGAAAAAGGGGTTTAAAAAAGTTTTGCGGAAGTGCGCTGAAAGCATTTTATTACTCAACAGGACATAATACCTCCATGGACTTCCTCCAGCTCTTCCTATTCATCCTGCCAGCGTACTTCGCCAACGCCCTGCCAGTTGTGTTCGGCGGACGCACGCCTATCGACCTTGGCAACCGCTTCACCGACGGCTTCCGCCTTCTCGGTCACGGCAAAACATTCCGTGGCTTCCTTGCGGGAGTGACCGGCGGCACACTCGCGGGCCTGGCTCTTGCTTTGGCTTCCGGTACAAACATTCCGGGCTACACGCTTGAAGAGAAAACCGCCATAGCGTTCCTGCTCAGCGTCGGCACCATGGTCGGCGACGTTGCAGGCAGCTTCGCCAAAAGAAGGTTGGGCCTGAAGCAAGGCGAGAAAATGCAGTTGTTCGACCGGCTACCCTTCCTCCTGTTCGCGCTCGCGTTCGCGCTCGCCGGCTTTCCTGCCCTCGCCAAACAGGTTGGCTTGGACGGGTTAGCCTTCCTCATCATCCTCACCCTTGTACTGCACCGCATATTCAACGCCATCGCGCACCATCTCAAGCTCAAGCTCGTCCCATGGTAACCATGCACTTCTTCATCCTCTTCGCCTTGCTCTTCGGAATCCCCTACTACCTGCTCCTTTACGTCCTGCCGCTAAAACCGCTGCTCGAAGCAATCGCCTCTTTCCTGGCCTTCGCGTTGAACGCGACCGGCTTCACTTCAACAGCAACCGGCACCCTGCTCGCAAGCAACGACCAACTGTTCGAAATAGTCCCATCCTGCTCCGGCTTCGTAATGATAATCCTCATGTTCGCGCTCCTCTACTCGACGCCCGTCAAAAAACCGCTCCGCTTCCTCGCATTATACGCCCCGGTTCTCTTCCTCTTCAACATCTACCGCCTCTACGCCGCCATCGCCCTAGGCTCAACTTGGCCCGAACTCGCGGAACCAGTCCACTTCTACTACTGGTTCATTGACGCGTTCCTCGTGCTGTTCCTCTGGTTTTTGGCGTTTGCTACAAACCCCTCTAAAAACAAAACACCATAAGAAATTCCAATAGCCCCGTCGTCTACCGGCGGTCGCCCCATGGGGAGCTGGAGCCAGCGATTGGTGCACCGGAGCACCAATCGCAACCTTCGTTTTCCCCTTGGCAACGGAGCTTTGCGATGGAACGGAGCTTTCCGACAATCGCGGAGCTTTGCGATTGGTCTTCTGAAAGACCAATCGCTTCCAACCGCTCTCGTCGGTTCCAACAGCTTCGACCATCGCTTCCAACCGCTCGCCTCGACCCCCGAAAGAGATGCGCGAATCAAAAAAAACCCTTTCTAAAATCCTTTAAATACCAACAGCCATACCCTTCATCCAATAGCCCCGTCGTCTAGTGGCAAGGATGACAGCCTCTGGAGCTGTAGACAGCGGTTCGAAAGACCACCCCTTTCTTTTCAGAAAAGAAAGGTGCGGTCGTCCGCCAAAGAAAACGAAATTGATTTGCGAATCAAAAAAAACACGAACGTCCGCTCGGGGCTATTTTTCTTTTTACGGAAGGAAGGGTGTTTGCAATATGGCCGAAAAACCAAATAAAATAAAGTACGTGGTGAAGTCCAAACCGGAGGAAAAAAAACCGGCAACGAAAGGCGACGGCGAAAAACCACAACTGCAAAACGACGACAAGAAACAAAAAGAGCAAACAAAACCTGAAGACAAGCCCAGGAAAAACAAGCTCAGCTACGTACTAATCGCAATCTTGGCAGTAATAGCAACAGGCCTGATCGCGTGGTCGCTCCAGAACCCGGCTGTATCCCAAATAGGCAGCACCGAAAACATGACCACAAAACAACTCGTAACACCCGTACCTGTTTCATCCTCGCAACAAACCTTGACTCCTGTGACAGCAACAATCGCGCAAATAATCAACAACAGCGCGCAGTATGAAGGCAAGCTCGTCACCATCCAAGGAAATCTCGGACACCGGACAAGGCAGGGCTACGGCTGGAACCTCAAGTTCGACCTCTTCGACGATGAAGGCAACTCCATCCGCCTGAACACCGTTGCGCCTGAAACCGAAACCAACCTCGAATACCGCGCAACCGGCACCATAACAAAGGCCGCGTACGGCCCTGAAATGCAGCTGAACAGGCTCGAACTGGTCCGATAGAATTAAATCCCGCCCGGCCCAGAAAAACGAATGCAGGAGGCAAACGGAAAATGATAAGAGCAATAGTGTTCGACATGTGGAACACACTCATACGCAACCGCGGCCCGTCGCTGCCCTCACTCATAAAACAGGAACTCGGACTCGACGAAATAGAGCACCAAGAGTACACCCGCCTCTATGACGAAGCGTTCTGCATGAAGAAAACCAGCTCGCCGCAGGGCGCCATAAACGAGCTCTGCGAAAAATGCCGCGTCGAACCAGACCCCGAGAGAATAGAACGCACGCTCAACGTAATCTACGAGCTGCGTGAAAGCGTCGACCCGTTTCCCGAAACACTTGAGGTGCTGGAAAAACTGAGGCACGACTACAAGCTGGCAATGCTCACCAACACGTCCTACTCCGCGCTCCGGTTCGCCCTCCAGCGCGTGCCGCTGCAGAAATACATGGACCTGGTCGTCACCTCCTACGCGCAGAACCTCATAAAACCAGACCCCCGCCTTTTCCTCAAGATTGCTGGCGCCCTAAGGCTCGAACCGGACGAGATACTCATGGTGGGAGACAACCTCTTCACCGACATATACGGCGCGCGCGCAGTAGGCTTCAAGGCGGTCCTCCTTGATAGGGAAAACGAGTACGATTATGCCCCTAAAATATCCAACCTGAAGGAACTCTACGGCTACCTCGAGCAAAACCAAACCTCTTTATAGGCTGAAAAACCTGAATAAGCGTATGACGGACGGCAAAGAAAGGGACGAGGTGTTCAAACGCTCGGCGCCATTGATGTTCCTGATTCTGGTTTTCGCCATTGCCGCAGCCTACTTCATATTCATCAACCCCGTAGCCCTGCAGGCGGGCGGCGAGCAAACCACCACCCGCACACTCCGGCAGGCCACTCCTGAACCGGCGATTGTTGCCGCCCAGATTTATTCCGAAGGCGGGAAAACACAGACAGGGGAAAAACAAACAACAACTAAGCCCTCGGAAGAAGTTACGACGCCGCAGCAAAAACAAACAACCGAAACTACAACGCAACCCGAGGAAACAACTGAGAAAACAGAAGAACAAGGGCAAGCGGCTGAACTAACAAAAGATGCAGAGTACGAACAATACGCAAATGAAATCGAGGGTGCTGCAATCCAATCTCAATTTTACGATTATTACTATTCACAACAAGAAAACGGAGGTTTTGATTATGAAGGTTGAAATAAAACACGCGATTACGGCAGTTGCCCTGATGGGCCTGCTTTTCATGACAACGCTATTTCTCGGGAGCCAAGGATACCTTCCGGAAAAAACGGGGTTGCAGGCGGCCGAGAAAACGAAAGAAATCAGTTTTGCAGGCGGAAAACAACTTCGCTCGAATGTTGAAACACTCTGGGCCGGCATCGCGCCGCTGGGTTCAGGCGAAGAAACGATAGCGAGGTTCTTGCACAGGTACGCGGAAACCGGGCTCATGACCGGCGCCGTCCTGAACGACCTCAGAGCTGTAGAAAGCGGAATACCCCTTACAGACGGCGAAAAATGGGGAAAAGTTCAGGCGAGCCTCGGCGAGGTACCAAGAGCCCTTGGCGCAACACTGTATCCTCAGGCACTCGTCATTTGCTATGATAGCCACTGCGATCAAGGATATACCCAAGCTATAGGGCAAATAGACGCAATAGGATACACAAAAGACGGGGGCAAACAACTTTACCTTCCGTTCCTCGACGGCCGGACGCCAGGAAGCGAACAGGGAAGCCTCGGAACTTACAGGGAAACAGACGCGACAGCCATTCCGATAGGAGTAGTGACGGAAACACTACCGGTTATAATGAACTCAGGCTGGTTCGGAAAATACATAATAGAAGTTTACTTGAACGGCAAAAAGTCGCCTTCATGCACTTTTGAGATGACTGGAAACGCCAGAAACGAACTGATGAAATTGACGCTGAAGAGGGCGTCCGGCGTGAACTGCATTATAAAGAGTCCTTCGTTCACCCAGGCGGAAGCGCAAAAGGCGATGCAAAGCGCAAAGGCAAGCCTCGCTAGCGCACCGATGGTATTAGCTGACGCGAACCCGAACTTGTACATAACTTACGGCGAAAAATTGGTGCGCGTACAAGCGGAAACTAAGGCCGCCAAAAAAAGCATCGCGGCCGACTTCAAGCTCTTAAATGAGGACGGCACCACTGCCGCTTCCGCAATGCTCATCGACCAAACCGCGTAGAATAAAATAGCACACACAACACGGACGGTCTGGCGAACAAGGCATGCACGAACTATTGAAGAAAACCACTAAAAAAATAGCGGTTGGCGCCGCGATAATAGCTTGCCTGCTTGGCGCGGTTGCTAAAACCCCGGCAAAAGACCACGTGCCCGCAACTGGCTTCGCAAGCTGGGCAATGAAGAAAAAAGCCAAAATAATCGGCACGGGCACGGCTAAAAGGCTAAACTGGGTCCACTCCTCTCCAAGTTTCAGGGACGACGTGCGGAAAAACGCCGGCGAACTGCACGTCCCAGAAGAAAAATTCGCTGCCGCGGCGTTGCACTGCGTCCAAAACGCGCAAAAACAGACCGCTTCCAACCTGAAGCAGGACGCGGAAACGCTGCCAGTAACAATCTTCACTGAAAGCTACCGCCTAGAATCCGACGTTCTTTTGCTTTCTGAAATGCTGCTTTCAGGCGGAGAACGGGCAGCAACGGAGTCGCTCGACGGTTACCTCGGCAGACAGACGTGGACTGCACGATTAGGCGCTCGAGCGAGAAGGCTGTATAGCCTTTTCAGGAAAAGGCACGGCGCAAGGCACGGTATAGTGGCGGGCATAAGCGACGAAAACGTCACCAATGCACTAAAGGAATACCTTGGAGGCCACGCTGACGAATACGGCGCCCACTTCCTTGCATTTTACGATGCAGTAGGCCACGAAATGATACACTTCCTCTTTCCGCACCTGGACCAAAAACAAACCGAAACCATCTCGCAGAAAAACACCCTGCTGTTGTGCGGCAAACACAAGGAAATCTTCAAACCGCTCGACGACCTCCTCAACAAAGCAGGAAAGGCGAAAGCAATGCCGGAACAGAAAAAGCCTCTGACTATGAGGAAGACGCTTTTGGAAAGCAAAAGGGCACAAAGGCCGAAACAACAGGCGCCGAAGCCAAGGCCTCAAACGCGCAGGTTCCAACAACGCCTCTGAAAACACGAAAACCAAAGTAAACCAGGGTATGGCCTTTTTTCCGTTTTCAGCTTTTTCTCAGCACAACCAGGCTCTGCGTTGACTCGACGCCGTCCACCTCGCGAACCGCCTCTATGAACTCGTTATAGTCTTCAGGCGAGGGGACGGAAACCACCAGAACCACGTCCCACTCCCCGCTTACCTCGAACGCCCTGCCGAAGCCGTCTATTTTCTTGATTCTGGCAACTATGTCGGGCGTCCTTTTTTGCGCGCAGGTCTTCACGAGCGTCAAAGCCATGAACTGCTCCCTAAGGGAGACGTCAGCTGAAAAACCAGTGATTACGCCTTCCTTCAACAAACGGCTCAAGCGGTTCCTTACCGTGCCTTCCGAAACGCGGAGCCTTTTCGCAATAATACTGTTCGGCGCCCTCGCATCACCCATCAGCTCCCGGAGGAGCCTTTCATCCAATTCATCCATACGCATTATTTCTTCGACTATGTATAAAAAGATTACGTTTTCATTATTTTTAACGCAAAAAATTACGAAATATTTAAAAGTGTTCCGCATTAAAAGAAGTCTGTGAGCGAAATGGAATTGGCACTGACTGACGAAAATTTCAAAGCAGTTGATACGGTTGCTGCAACAGCCTTCCTGTTGGCGGCATTCCTGCTGCTGAAATAGAGGTTCCTTTTTCTAGTTACGGTCTTTTTCTTTTCATTAAAGAAAATGTCAGTTGACTCTCTTCTCTTCAACGGCAACGCGAATGCGAAGCCTCAGCAATACCTCTGAGTCATCATACGCAATTAGTGTGGTTAGGAAGGAATAAGATTGTTCCGCTCGAAGGTAGTCGGCGGGGGTTACCAATGAAGCGTTTTTTCGTTGGTGGGTTTTCTTCGCAAAACCCCCGCTAAAAACTC
>JACROM010000019.1 GCA_016214445.1 Microcaldota archaeon | reverse complement strand
CAGCTTCGTACCCTTTCAAACGAATGTCCATCGCTTTCATGTCGTAGTTACAATGTAACTACCACAAGATAAGCTTTTCGGTTAGTCGGATGAAAAATGCTATCGAAACGTAGAAAAAGACCTAATCAGCTAAACAAATACCAGAACGCTGTTTTCATAGCTGTGGTTTCTGTTTAAGAGTAAACGGAGGTTGGGGTACCTCGTGTTTTTTAGGTATCGCCGAAGGCCGCTATGTTTAGTTAGCTTGTCGACGTCTATTTTGGCCAAGCGTTCACGTATTTCGTTTCTCTTGGCTAAATCCATTTCGTCGAGAATACCATTAGCGCGCCTAATTACGCCACTGAGGAGTATTTTGGCTCCATGCCACGTTATCTCTTTTTGATACGCCATTTCTGAACACGAAGAATATAGCATAGCCTCTTTGTTTTAATAAGTGTTTTATCTACTGTTACTATGGCGAAAATAGTATTTACCGTTGACGTGGACCGCGACGCTGCATGCGCCGCGCCAGGCGAATTTCGGGCGAAGTGCAAGCATTCAATTGAACCGAGCTTCGAGGCGAGCTACTCCGGGTTCAGGGACCTGCTTGGCTTGGCCGACTCGCTCCGCATTCCCGCTGTTTTCTTCTTCGAAGCCGAATGCGTTTCGCTCTTTCCCGATGTTCCGGACATGACGCACGAAATCGGCTGCCATGGTTTGCACCACGAGGATTTTACTGGCGCCGAAACCAACGCGCCGATAACGGAAAGCCAAAGGCTCGGCCTTTTGACAAAAGCAAAAGAAATTTTGGAAAACCGCTTCGGCTCCAAACCAATGGGCTTCCGCGCGCCTTACCTCCACCATGATTCCGCGCTTCTTCAGCTCCTTCAAACAATTGGCTTCGCCTACGATTCAAGTGTGATGGAAGGGAAAAAAGCGGGCCCGCTTCCTGAACTTTTCCTGCCCGACCTCAAGGACGCGAAAGGAAAACAGACTTTGGGTTATTTGTGGCAGCTGATGGAAGGAAACCGTTCAGTTGAGGAATATCTGGAAGCAATCAACTCTTACAAAGGAAAATACCTGGTTCTTTCCACCCACTCGTGGCACTCGCGGCAAACGATGAAGAAGAAACTCTCTGAACAGCAGGCAAAGGAAAACCTTTCCAAGGTCAAACAACTGCTGGAAACCTTGAAGGAGAGGCACGAGTTTGTTTCAGCTGGAGAGGTGTTGGGATGAGGAAGCGGCTATAGCTTTTTGAACTGCCTATATACTCGCTTTTTTTCCTTGAGCCACGCTTCCAAAACCGCGCGGAAGTGGCCGGCCAGTTCGGGGTTCCTTTTTTCCAAGAGGGGCAAATAGAAATGTTGCAGATTGTCCGGGGAGACCGCTTTCCATGGCGCGCGGCCTGCCGCAACACTTTGTATTTTGCTATGTTTTAGTCCTAATGTTTTTTTCACCGCGCTAACGCCTACGTACTGTCCTTCTTTTCCAGCTTTTCTTCTCTCTTTTTCAAGGGCAGCGTGAATGCGCGTCCACCCGGTTATGTGTTCGAGAATACGCAATTCTCTAGGTTTGAGCTCTTCCTGTTCACGAGGAAGGCCGAGCAAAAGAATCCGCAACGCAGGGTGAAGGTAGTCAAGCTTATTCTGCTCTTTTAAAAGGTGCTCGCCATATTCCGTCAGGGTCGCTGCAGAACCGCGTTCGGACTCCCGTTTGATCAAACGAGCCTTCTGCAGCCTGCCTAAAGACTCTTTGACGCTTTCGTATGAAGCTTTGCCTTCTGCAGAGCCGAACTCCTTTCCGTAAAATTTTAATGGCTTTGAGAGCGTAGTAATGCTCGTGCGCCCCTGTTCATGCAGATGCCGCAATATTTGCCAGTCGAGGTTCCATACGGGGATGGTCGCCGGAGAGTGCTGATGGCAGGCATGTATCCACCGGTATTCCCACCCGCCACTTTCTTTCAACTCATTCGGCAATTTGTACGTCAGTCCAGCCAGGTCTAGAACACCAAGCACATCAGAAATGTGCACGCGGTTTTTGAGTGTCGGGCTTGTTTTGAGCGCTTCTGCGAGCTCCTTGGTACCGTAAGCCCTGTTGTTCTCGTGGAGAACCTCGTGTATTTTCTGTACCAAGTTCATTCTCACCGCCGAAAGAATGTTGTTCAGAGTACCTTCGAACAACGCGCCTCTGACATGCCCATTCGCCCTGCTGAACCGGTTCAATATCGGTTGAAGAGCTTCTTTTTTCAACTCGTGCGCTAAAGCGAGCGCGGCAGCAACGTCAAGGGCGTGTGGCCTAAACCCTACGCTCCTCATTTTTCTCAAAACTTCGGCGCGCGAAACCCATCGCGTAAGCACCCGCGGTTTTTTGCTGGTTCGCGGGGGTTCTTTTAGGGCACGTATAATGTCTTCATGTTCCGCGATGACAGTATCAATCGTACGGAGGCGCTTGGCTTCCTTGCGTTCAATCGACTTGGCGCCCGCCTTCTCTTTTGGACCGGATGGTTTCCTTCTACTCCTAATCAATCTGCCGAACCTTGTCGACCGCCGATTTAAGGCGTCTTCGAACGGAACCTTGCCAATGGATTCGACCAAAGCATGCGCAACAGGATGATGGTTGGTTGCCATGACTTGTTTATTCCGTCCTATCTTTTAATACCCTGTTTGGCATCGTTACTTCCTCTGCCTGAGCCACTCTATCTTCCTGTCAAGAGGCTTTGTGCGCGCCTCGTTGAGTGTTAGCCACTTGAATCCCGAGAACGCCTTGGCCGGAGAACAGCGCGCGCTCTTCGCGGTGACCTTGAACACCAAGCAAGGTATCATCCGCTTCCGTTTTCTGGAGCCGGCGTTCCATCTTGACTCCATCACCACCTCGTGGATTTCTCCGTCTATTCCGGCTTGTTCGCTGAATGCTTCCTTCAGCAGCGCGACCGGGTTCTCGTTTCCAGCCAGGACACCCGGCAACGTTAGCTTTTCGTTGCCTTTGCTGTCCTTCTGCAGCAAAAACAGTACTCGTCCGTTGTCCTCAAGCAACGCGCACAAAAGTGCGGTTGGGTTTGCGGGAGCCATTGTAGAGGAATGTTAATTCGAGAATAATAATCCGGCCGTAATGCCTTTATTTTGTTCAGGATTTCAGGCCGTATTTTTTCTTCAGCTGAAGCCAACCTTTTTCCGCTTCGCGCTTTGCTTGCGCTATTTGGCGTTTGGCTTTTTGCAGTTTCTCGCCCGTAAGGTGCCCTTTTTCTTCCGCCAACTCAAGCGTAGAGCCGATTATGGCGTCTGCGTATTCGAACTCGTTTTCCATGTTCCGGGGATAGTAGGTGTTGATGCGGATGAAGTCGCCCGGGCTCTTAACCCCCGGGTGCAGGCTTTTGCGGAAAAGCGTGGGGTTGACGCCGCCGTAACCGATTTGGATTGCAACGCCGCGGTTATTGTACGTTTTATTCAAAAGTTCCTGGAGGTTTTCCAGCCATTTTGGCCTCACCAAACCCAACAGCATACTGGAACGGGCCCGCTCCGAAGGATAATGTTCAAAACCAAGTTTGCCGAGCGCCTTGAGGTAATAGCCTTGAACGATTTCCCTTCGCTCGTCCATAATCTTTTGGGCGCTCTTCGCGAGCTTCTCAAGTCCTTGCTTGCCGCTGCCGCCGGCTTGTTCAAGCAGCCACCACAGGTTTTCGCCGATTTCATGCTGCGCCTTGGCAGGCTGCGTGAACCTTGAGCGCACGTCTTTTGCCTGGTTTGCGCGTTCCGCCACGTGGTCGAAGTACAGGTCGATGTCAGGCAATAAAACGCGCTTGACCTTCCGTCCCTGTTTTTCGCGTTCAAGTTTTGTCAATTCCCCTTCACGCCTGCTTTTTTCTTTGAGCTGTATTTTTCTTCTTTTCGCCATTTCCTCTTCCGCCGCTTCGGTGGAGTAGACGAGGCCGTGCATGGTGTGCGCGGTTACCGGCTTAGCGGTTCCCATGTACGCCGCGACCTTGTAGCCCTTCTCGTCCCATTTGCCGATGTGGATTCCGGGCGAGCTGGCCGCGTCGATGACGAAAAGCGGTGCGTCAAGCCCTTTCTTCTTGTATACTCTCGTCACGGTTTCGATTATCCTTTGGACGTTGTTCTGGGCAGCAGTGCTAGTTTCGAGATGGACCAGCGCGACCGTGTCCCCATTTGCGGCTTTTTCGCCGAAATGCCGCGCGAGTTGCGCGCTGGAAAATGTTTCACCATACGGCGCGGCCAGAACCTCCCTTCTTGCGCCGGTTCTCTTGACTTGGCGGCGTATGCGGTCGCTGAAGGAACCGTTGACGAGCACGTGAAACGCGCCTTCGTACTGGTTGTAGTGCCCGTTGGTTTGAATCAGCGGCTCGCCGACGCCGGTTCCGCTCGCCACGTAGGATGTTATGTTGTGAGGTTTTGCGCCTGTTAACACGGAAAACAGGCCTTTGCCGTGGGCTATTATTTCCTTGCCCAACGGCGTAGTCTGGTCCGGAAAATTCCGTCTGCCGTATTGTTCGGGCGCAGCTCCCTTTTGGGATTGAAAACTTGTTATTTTTTTTTGGAGCGCTTTTCTTTGCCCTTTCATTTTTCCTAAAGTAGGTTGCTTCGGTTTCATACGTTTCTTGCTCCAACAAAACATTTAAACGTTTTGTATTGCCTTATCTTTCCAGGTCTGTTTCTCATGATAGAAAAAGCGATCCAAGTCAAAAGAGCCTTGGTGAGCGTGCACGACAAGACGGGCGTAGTGGCGTTGTGCCAAACGCTCAAGGAACTGGGAGTGGAGATACTCTCAACCGGCGGCACTGCCAAGCTGTTTAAGGAAAACAACATTCCCGTAATTGACGTTTCCGATTACACGCAGTTCCCTGAAATGCTGGCTGGCAGAGTCAAAACTCTTCACCCGAAAGTGCACGCGGGCATCCTTTACCGCCGTGAGTTCGCCGAAGACGTGGAAACAATAGAGAAACACGGCATTTCCGGAATAGACCTGGTGGTAGTCAACCTTTACCCGTTCCAGGAAGTTTCCCGCAGGAAAGGCGCCACCCTCGAGGAAGTAGTTGAAAATATAGACATCGGCGGCCCAACAATGGTGAGGGCGGCTGCAAAGAATTACGCGCACGTCGGCGTGGTATGCGATTCAGGCGATTACGCGAATGTTGCGGAGGAACTCAAACAAAGCAAAGGCATGCTTTCCTTCGATACAAGGGAAAAACTCATGCTCAAGGCTTTCGAGACAACCGCAGAATATGATGCCTCGGTTTCGTCCTATTTCCAGAACTCCCGTGGAATAGCTCTCCCGTCTTCGGTCACTAGGACAATGTACAAGGCGTATGATTTGCGCTACGGCGAAAACCCGCACCAGGATGCCGCATTGTATACGCGGATGACCGGCTTGGCGCAGGCCAAGCTTTTGGCAGGGAAGGAAATGTCCTACAACAACTGGCTAGATGCCTACTCCGCTTACAGGATAGCGAGGGAGTTCGAGGAACCGGTTGCGGTAATCATCAAGCACAACAACCCATGCGGCGGAGCAGTCGGGCAGAGTCTCGCGGAGGCGTTGGAAAAGGCGCTTAAGACCGACCCCACTTCTGCTTTCGGTGGCGTTTACGCTTTCAACGGAAAGGTGGACGTCGCCGTAGCCAATGTTTTGACGGACTGGTTCGTTGAAGTGATTGTTGCGAAGGGATTTGACGAGGACGCCCTGCGCATTTTGTCCGAGAAAAAGAACCGAAGATTGTTGGATGCGACCGAAGTATGGGAAGCGAAGTTACCGCACGAGTTCCACTCGATTGGAGGCTCCGTATTAGTGCAAGATGCGGACACCCTGTTGTACAAGGAAGTGAAGCAGGTTACCAAACGCAAGCCGAACCAGGACGAAAAAGAGGATATGGACTTCGCGTGGCGGTTCTGCAAGCACACCAAATCCAACGCAATTGTTTTCGCGAAAAATAAGCAGCTTGTGGGAGTCGGCGCAGGCCAGATGAGCCGCGTTGACTCCGTTCGCTTGGCGGTAATGAAAGCCAAGGAGGCCAAGTTATCCGCGAAGGGCGCGGTCATGGCTTCAGATGCATTTTTCCCGTTTCCCGACGGAATACAGGAAGCGGCCAAAGCCGGAATCACCGCTGTAATGCAGCCTGGCGGCTCCTTGAGGGATGACGAAGTAATCAAGGCAGCGGACGAACTCGGCCTGGCCATGCTGTTTACTGGAATGAGGCACTTCAGGCATTAGCGGTAAAATCACGTTCATGAATAGGGTGGTTTAGGATGAAGGTTTGCGTAATAGTTTCGGTCAATGACGCGGAGACAGTTTGGAACGCGTTCAGGTTCGCCAATTTTTCCCTCAAGCAGGGCGACGACGTAAGCGTTTTCCTTACCGGCAAGGGCGTTGAATACGAGTCGGCAAGCACCGACCAATTCGATGCCAGGCAGCAGGCGGAAGAGTTTACCCAAAACAATGGCAAGATATTCGCCTGCGGCACGTGCGTCAAGGCTCGCAACCAGGCCGAAACCAAGACGTGCCCTATCTCCAACATGAGGACGCTGTACGAGCTCGTTAAAACAAGCGACAAGGTCGTGTCTTACTGAGCGTCCGACGTTGGCAGCCAAAGCCTTCCTTGCCCGAAGAAGTAATCCTGCCTAAAACCCGAAACCATCTAAAAGTAACGGTCCCGCTTCCCTTCCTTCACCTCTTTGAGCTTCAGCAGGGCCGCTTCCCGTCTCTTCGGGTCCGGTATGTTCTGCATCTCCCGCGCTATCACTTTCCCGCCAATCTCCTTCAGTTCCGGTGAAGCGTAATCCTCCAAGTATTCCTGGAAAGTGAGTATGGCGTTCGGCAGGCAGAATTTCTGTATCTCCCCTGTTTTAGCTAGCTTCATGAAGCGGTCGCCTGTCCTGGAGGAACGGTAGCATGAAGTGCAGAAGCTCGGCAGGAAACCGAGCCCGCACACATCTTTCACCAGCTCTTCAAGGGTCCGGTTGTCGTTCAACGCGAACTGCGCCTCGTCCAACGGATTGCGGTTGTTTTCAGCGTAGCCTCCTGGGTTGGTGCGGGAACCGGGTTCAACGGCGCCACCGTAAGGGTCAGTTCGTCTTTTGTTTTCACTATAGCCGCCGGGGTTGGTTCGGGAGCCTCCGCTTATCTGCGAAACCCCCAACGAAAACACTTCGTTTCTCATCTCCGCGCCTTCCCGCGTGCTGAGTATGATGCCGGTGTACGGCACCGCAAGCCTGAGAACTGCTACGATTCTCTTGAATTCCTCGTCCGATACCGGGCTAGGTGGTTTGGCAGCTGCAGGAGCGTTAAGTGCTGGCTCTATTCGCGGAACCGATATGGTGTGCGGGCCAACGCCGTCATGCTTTTCCTCCATGTGCCGCGCGTGGGCTAAAAGCGAAAGCGCTTCGAACTTGTAATCATACAAGCCGAACAAGGCGCCGATTCCTATGTCGTCTATGCCAGCTGCCATGGCCGCGTCTATGGCTTCCAGCCGCTTGAAGTAATCCGCCTTGGGCCCGGAGGTATGCATTCTCTTGTAGGTTTCGAGATGGTAGGTTTCCTGAAACAACTGGTAGGTCCCAATGCCTGCCTGTTTGAGCCTCCTGAAGTCTTCAACGCCCATCGGCGCGGCATTCACGTTGACCCGCCTTATTTCAGAGTTTCCCCTCCTGACCGAGTAGACTGTATTGATTGCGTTCTCGAGATAGTCTATGTTTGAAAAAGCAGGGTGCTCGCCCGCAACCAGCAAGAGCCTTTTGTGGCCGCTGTCGAGAAGGGCGCCGACTTCGCTCCGGATTTCATCAGTGTTAAGGCACTTTCTTTTTAGTTCCGTGTTGTCCCTGCGGAAGCCGCAGTAGAGGCAGTTGTTGGCGCAGTAGTTGCTCAAATACAAAGGGGCGAACAGCACGAGCCGTGAACCGTAGATTTTTTTCTTGACTTCGCGCGCAGCAGAAAAGATCCTTTCCTCCATCTCCGCATTTTCTGTTGAAAGCAGCGCTGCCGCTTCGTTGAGTGAAAGCCCTTCTGCGCGTGCCGCTTTTTCGAGCGCCTTCTCAACTGTTTCTTCGGAAGGCTCAGCTGAATCTTCAATCGCCTTGTTTATTTCTTCCTCGTCAATGAATCCAGCCACAATCAACGCCCCACGGTTCCAGGACCCTCTTCAAGGTTTTCGCCCCGTCGAGGTACGACAGGAGCAGGCCGTAGTTCGTGAACGGCACACCTGCTTCCTCGAGCATTTCCTCCCTTGAACCTATCTTTTGCGAGTCCACCATGCAGCCCCCGCAGTGCACAAGAAGAGCGTATTTCTTAAGCTTTTCAAATGAGGGGAAGTCCCTACCGAAAATGAATTCGAACTCAGGCTCGAAACCAAGCCTTTCCTTCATCCTGCGCGGTATCTGTACTGTCCCTATGTCGTCGCACATGCGGTTGTGGTTGCACGCTTCCGCTACTGCTATGCGGTCGCCTGTTTTTATTTCGTCCAGTTTTTTCAGCCCCTCAACAAAAGGCGCCAAGCCGCTTCGGCTTTGGAAATTCACCATCGCAATTGAAAACGTGGTCAGCGGAAAACGTTCAGGAGTCCACTCAGCTACAACGTCTATTGCCTGCGAGTCTGTCATGACGAGCTGAAGCCCGTTCCTGCTTTTCTCGAGCCCTTCCAAGAAGCAAAGCCACTTGTTTTTCTCTTGTTCGCGCACGCTTTCAACCCCGCTTCTCGCTTTCAGCAGGTCCATCTTGTAGCCTGCGAAAGGAGCGCCCCGCCTGAGAAGAAAATCCATTACCGCGTTCTGCGGCCTCAACAGCCGCGACTCGGGCGTCTCTTCGTCAACCGGAATGTTCAGCGCGACAAAAGCTCCGGGATAAACGAACGGCAGAATCTCCCTTTTCCTTGTTTCCCTAGCTGGACAGTTTTCTTCCAAGAAGCGGATTAGTTTTTCGGCAGCGCCCGCGCTTTTGAAGTCAACCGCGATTTTTTCGGCTCTTGAAGCGTTGAAGATGCTTCTCTCGCACTCGGCAATCGCGGCTTCAACTGAAACCGAATCTTGTTGGCCGGAGAACACATTGTAGACGGCCAGCATTTCCTTTCCGTATTGCCTGCACGCAACAGAAACCTCGTTTTCGACAGAGTAGTCGCGGGTCCGCGCGCGCTCAGCAGCGCCGATTACCAGGACGACCGCGTCGCATTCCCTGAGCTTCTGCAGGGCCTTGAACTTTTTTTTGCCGCCGAGCTTCGACAGCTCGTCGAGGCCTGCTGTGTCGAAGAGCTTGACCGGGCCCAGGTTGTGCAGTTCCATCACCGTCTGCACCGTGTCAGCTGTTGTTCCTGCTTTTTCGTCCACTATGGACGTTTCATGGCCTGTCAGCAGGTTCATGAGGGTTGATTTTCCCGCGTTGGTCCTGCCGAATATGCCTATGTTGGTCCGCTCAACCAGAACGCCCGACTTCATTTTCTCGTCCTCCTGAAGTAATGGGGTGCATCGCCGTATTCCCCCCAGCCTATGGTGCGTCCAATGGTGTTCAGCCTAGCAGCGTGGCATGCCCTGCATTTTTCCGCGTCCTCGTCTACGCACGGCTTGCAGTTGTAAAGAAGGTATTTGCGCCTGAATTCAGCTGGAGTTATGGACGGCATCATCACGTTTGCGCCGTACTCAAGCGCCAGCTCCCGCCCGCGCGGGTGCAGGACGTCGAACGCTGTTGTTGAAGCGATGTTCACGTCCTTGAGCAGCACCCTGGCCGAGGCTATCATGTTAAGCGAGAGCTGGAGAATGGTTTTTTTCTTTTCAAGCCATTCCCGCCTGTAGGATGAAAACGGAGTGTTTTCGTGCGGCGCGTATGGCCCCAGGCCTATCATGTCCGCGTCAATTGACTTGAAGAACAGGAGGTCGTTTGCCAGGTCCCCGATTGTCTGGCCAGGCAGGCCGACCATTACGCCCGTGCCGACCTGGAAACCAACCTCCCTCAGTGATTTCAAACACCTTACCCTTTCACTGAAGGAATGGCCTTCCGGGTGGATTTTTTTGTAGAGTTCAGGGTTCGAAGTCTCGATTCTCAATAGGTACCTGTGCGCGCCTGCTTTGAAAAACCCCTCGTAAACTTTCTTCTTCTGCTCGCCGACGCACAGCGTTATGCCAAGTCCCTTTCCTTTCGGGTCGGCTTTGGCAGTTTCCCTCTTTATCCGCGCCACCAAACCGGTCACGAAGGAAACGAACCCGCTGTTCGTCAGTTCGCCAGACTGGAGCACTATGGAGCCGTACTCGCGCGCGAAAGCCCACTTGGCGCAGTCAACTATCTCGTTTTCCGTCATCATGAACCGTTCGGTTTTGCTGTTGCTTTTCCTTATGCCGCAGTAAAAGCAGTCCTTTTCGCACGCGTTCCCGAACTCGATTATTCCCCGCAGGTACACGGTGTCGCCTACGTGGCTTTTCCTTGTTTTTTCAGCCTCTTCCCTAAGCGCGCCGGTTTCTGCGGGCGTGCACGCTGAAAGCATGGCTTCCAGTTTTTCAGTTTTGGAAAACGCGTTCATCATTACCAGTTATGGCATGCAAATAATAAAACCGCTCGCACGGTGGCGCGACCCGGCTTTTCGTTCCATGGTTGGCACTTTCGGCGTGCAAACAATAAAACCACGCTCGGCGTATGTTTATGAGGATGGCTTGTTGGCGCAACCCTTTAAACAAACACGCGAATCCCAACGTCTTGGGACTTGGGTCAAAAAGGGATTCGCGCCCGTTTACGGGTTATAGTGAGCCGCGAAAGTTTCCCGACTGGTTTGGGCGGCTCACTGGATAGCGGTCCGCGACTATTCCGTCGTCCTGTTTTCGCGGACTGCTATAAATTCACGCGCGTATTATAAACCCAACTCCGGCTTTGCCGGAGCGCGCCCTTTAGGGTTGGGTTCTTAATCTTTGCCTGCCAAAACCACTTCATGGCCCATAGGATTGAAGTCAGGTGCAGGAAAGACCAGCTGGTTGAGGGCAGAACCGCCCGCTTCAAGAGCAGGGGCCATGACGTTCAGAACATCAGGTTAGTTGAAGTCTATACTGTTTCACGGGTTTTTTCGAGGAAAGAACTTGAAGAAATCGCTTCCAAACTGGCCAACCCGGTTTTCCAGGAATTCAAGGTTGACTCGCCGACCCAGGAGAAGTTCGACTTCGCGATAGAAGTGGGCTTCCTGCCAGGCGTGACGGACAACGCCGGCTCAACGGCCAAGCAGATCATCGAGGACGCACTCAAAATCAAGTTCTCCGAAAAAGAAAGCGTTCACTCGTCCCAGTTGTTTTTCTTCGACGGCGACGCTGGCCAGGCGCAGGCGATTGCAAAAGAGCTTGCCAACCCGCTCATCCAGAGGGTCCAAGTCAAGACTTTCAAGGAATACAGGGAAAAAGGAATGGAGGTTGTAGTGCCTTCCGTGCGTTTGGACGAGTTGTTGGAAGCGGAAGAAGTGGCTCTTGAAGTGGGAGATGACGAACTGAAGGAGCTGGGAAAGAAAGGCATTCTCGACGCGAAAACAAACCAGCGAAGAGGGCCTCTTGCTTTGGACTTGGCGTCCCTGCACGCCATACGCGATTATTTCCGGAAACAGGGAAGAAACCCGACAGATTTGGAGCTTGAAGCGCTGGCGCAGACTTGGAGCGAACACTGCAAGCACACCATTTTCGCTGCCGCGTTGGATGACGACGTGCCGGACGGGTTGTACAAGACTTACATCAAATCCGCAACTAACGAAATCCGCAGGAAAAAAGGTGCCAACGACATTTGCGTTTCCGTATTCACCGACAACTCAGGGGGAATAATCTTCGACGAAAACCACGTCGTGACCCACAAGGTCGAAACCCACAACTCGCCTTCTGCTTTGGACCCGTTCGGCGGAGCAATTACCGGCATCGTAGGAGTTAACCGGGACACCATTGGTTTTGGTCTGGGCGCGAAACCCGCAATCAACTACTACGGCTATTGTTTCGCGGACCCGGAAACCGAGCCCAAGCTTTACAGGCAGAAGAACAGGAAAGACCCGGTGCTCCTGCCGAGGCAGATAATGGACGGAGTGGTGAGGGGCGTTAACGTTGGCGGAAACTGTTCGGGCATTCCCACTCCTCAAGGATGGTGTTATTTCGAGCCGAGATACACGGGAAAACCACTTGTATTTGTTGGCACTGTAGGAATAATGCCGCGAGAGAAAAATGGAAAAAAACTATACGAAAAAAGAGCAAAGCCAGGAGACAAGATAGTGATGATAGGCGGTCGCGTTGGCAAGGACGGAATCCACGGAGCGACCTTTTCCTCGGAAGCACTGGACTCTGGAAGTCCCGCAACTGCAGTGCAAATAGGCGACCCGATAACGCAGAAGAAGCTGAGCGACGCCATAGTAAAAGAGGCAAGAGATTTGGCGCTTTACGACAGCATAACCGACAACGGCGCGGGAGGATTGTCTTGTTCGGTTGCGGAAATGGCGAAAGAATGCGGCGGCTGGTTCGTGCAACTGGAAAAAGTTCCCCTCAAGTACTCGGGCATGGCTCCGTGGGAAATCTGGGTTTCAGAATCGCAGGAACGGATGACCTTGGCAGTCCCGCCACCTACACTAGGCGCTTTCATGAAACTGATGAAGGAACGCGAAGTGGAAGCAACTGTAATCGGCGAGTTCACGGATTCCGGCAAATGCGCCGTCGAGTATAATGGAAGGAAAGTGATGGACGTCCACTTGGACTTCCTGCACGACGGCCTGCCCAAAAAGCACTTGAAGACGACCTTTACAAAGCAAAAACATTCCGAGCCAACCATGGCCTGCCCCAACGACCTCAACACTGCGCTCAAAGACATGCTGAAACGCAAGAACATCTGCTCCAAGGAATTCATTTCAACGCAATACGACCACGCAGTTCAGGGCGGACAGGTTGTGGGCCCGCTGCAGGGGAAAGGGCGCGTTCAGACGCATGCTTCGCTCACCAAAGTGGTGCTGGAGTCGCAGAAAGCAGTCGGGCTATCGCAAGGAATCTACCCGTCTTACTCGGACATCGACACCTACCACATGGCAGCTGCGGGAATAGATACTGCCGTGCGGGGGCTCGTAGCGTTGGGCGTTCCGTTGGACAAGATAGCGTTGCTCGACAACTTCTGCTGGTGCTCTTCAGAAGGACCGGAACGCTTAGGCCAGCTCAAGCGCACAGCCAAAGCGTGCTATGACTGCGCTACAACTTACGGGACTCCGTTCATTTCCGGAAAGGACAGCATGTTCAACGACTTCAAGGGCTTTGATGAAAACAACAAGGCAGTCAAAGTTTCAGTTCCGCCTACTTTGCTTATTTCTTCCATAGGCGTGATGGATGATTCGAGAAAAGCTGTAACCATGGACGCAAAATTCGAGGGTGATTTGGTTTACGTTGTAGGCGAAACCAAGGAAGAACTCGGCGGCTCGGAATACTTCGCGCTTTTGGGTTTCATTGGAAACGCCGTGCCCAAAGTGGACGCGGAAAAAAACAAGGGCGTGTACGAGAAAATTACGAAGGCAATCGAACAAGGGTTTTTGGCTTCCTCTTACGCCGTAAACTACGGCGGTTTGGGTGTGGCGCTCGCCAAAACCGCTATTGCCGGCGGTTTGGGAATGGAGCTTGCTTTGCCGGAAGGAACTCGGTCCGACTATTTCCTTTTCTCGGAGTCGCAGGGAAGGTTCGTCGTTACCATCGACCCTAAGAACAAGCAAAAATTCGAGAAAATTATGGGCGGAGAAGCAAAACAAATTGGACTCGTCAAAGGGAAAAATTTTGTTGTCAAGGGCGTATTGACTGTTCCAGTAGAACAATTGGAAAAATCTTACAAGTCGGTGTTTGCAAACTATGGCTAAAGCGCTAATCATGAGTGGCTATGGAGTCAACTCCGAAATGGAAACAGCCGTAGCCTTGAAGCGCGCGGGAATGGAATCCGACATAGTGCACGTCAACGACCTGATTTCCCGCAAAATGAAGCTGAAAGACTACCGCCTGCTTGTTTTTCCCGGAGGGTTCTCCTACGGCGACGACACCGGAGCGGGCAACGCGTACGCTTGGCGTTTGAGGAACAACCTTTGGAGCGAGTTGGAAGAGTTCATGGACGGCGACAACCTTGTTCTTGGCGTGTGCAACGGTTTTCAAGTGTTGGTCAACCTCGGCCTTCTTCCTGCTTTCGGGCAAAAATACGACCGGCAAATCGCTTTGATGCCCAACGCGTCAGGAGTGTTCCAGTGCCGATTCGTCACCCTCAAGCCGGTTGCGGAAAACTTTTGGACCAAAGGCATCGAGCGCATATATTGTCCTGTTGCTCACGGCGAAGGGAACTTCTACTGCGCTCAGGACGTGCTGAAAAAACTGGAAGAAAAGAAGATGATAGCGTTCAAGTACGCCAAGGATGACTTGAGCGAAGCGAAGGGAGAATTCCCCTACAACCCGAACGGCGCGTTGGGCGATATTGCGGGCATCACTTCGGAAAACGGCAAAGTGTTGGGAATGATGCCGCACCCCGAACGCGCTTTGGAGTTCCACCAGCTCTACAACTGGCCCCTGCTGAAGGAAAAGCTCAAGCGCGAGGGAAAACCCTTGCCTGATGAATCCTTGAACATGAGGTTCTTCAGGAACGTTGCCGACTATTTCAAATGAATTCTTGGCCCTGAACTCACTCGTATATGTTGTCGTGGTGGTCGAAGTCTTCGACTTAAGTTTACAGTGGGGAGTGCTTTTCTAGAGGTAAATCGTGTATGCTCTAAACGTCCGAATGCTGGTCAAATGTCTGGAGGTTTGCCACCCGGAATGAACCGCTTGAGGCCAAAAATCGAAACCAGTTTCTCTTGTT
>JACROM010000017.1 GCA_016214445.1 Microcaldota archaeon | reverse complement strand
GGGTGGGTTGGTCTTTTTTTCGTTCGAACGGATGAAGACCAACCTGTCTACACAGTTGGAGACGAAAAATTTTTCGGTTGGGCTGCAAGCGGTTTTGGAGTGCGGGTTTTAAAAGCAAAACTCACTCATTGGTAACCCTCATTCACTCCACAAACTTCCCGCTTTCCTTCAAAGCACGGTGCTTGACCGAACCAGCCTTGTTTAATTTGAGGCGGTCGATGTCCTGGTCCCTGCGGTAGGTGAGGTCGAAATCGCTGAGAAGTCGGGAGATGCCTTTTTCCTTGCTGAATACTCCTGCCACGCGGCCTTGCACTGCAGGAGTTCCTTCCAACACAACTAGGCGGTCGACTGTGTTGAGCACGAATTCGAGGTCGTGGTCCACAACCAAAACAGCGCATCCTTCCTTTGCCTTCTCCCGAAGTAAACGGCTCAAAGCAACCCTTCCTTTCACGTCCATCATGTTTGTTGGTTCGTCCAGCACGAAAAGCATGCCTTGCCCCTGCTTTTCAGCCAAGGCCCTGAAGATTTCCACTTTTTGGAGTTCGCCTCCGGAGAGCTGTTCAAGTGAAAGGAACTCGAGTTTCTTGAGGTTCATTTCGTTTACGAACCTCTGTTTGAAAGGGGTGTCGCTGCTTAGGACGTCTAAAACCAAGTCGCTGCCGCGCTCGAGAAGCTGCGGCTTGATGGGCGCGTCGAGCATGTCCGCGTAATGCTGGACAAGTGTGCTCTTGCCTATGCCATTGCGGCCGACAATGCCGACGATTTCCCCACGGTAAAGGGTTATGTCCTCTGGGTTTTCCACTTTGAAACTGCCGCGTTCAACTGCATCGGCCGGAAGAACAGTGGCAGGGTCGGTTTTCTTTTCAGGGGTCTGACGCTTGAACTTTAACGGCTCCTCGCGGAACCGTACGTTCTCGCCGTCCAAAAATCCTTCGATGAATTGGTTGATTGCCCTGTCCGTAGCGTAAGGCTGCGATACTATCCCGTAAACCCCTGGTTCGCCGAATATTATGTAGGCGTTGTCGCACGCGTAGGACAAAAGCGAAAGGTCGTGGTCAACGAGCAGGACGCTTTTTTCCGAGAACTCCTTCCGCAAATATTCCACAAGCCGGATGCGGTAGGCGTAATCCAAAAAAGCGAAAGGCTCGTCCAGAACGAAGACTTCGGTTTCCTTGCTGAGTGCGAAAGCAACATACGCTCTTTGCAGTTCCCCGCCCGAGAGCTGGTCAAACTTGCGGCCGGCAAGGGAATCCAGGTCAAACACTTTCCTTAGCTCGTTCATCCTCGGGCCCGCCTTCTTCAAGAGGTCGCTGACCTTGCCGAGCTTTGCAGACTTGATTTCCTGCGGCTTGATTATAGAGGAAGGCATGTTGGAAAAGAAGGCTTCCACTTCCT
The DNA here is from genome assembly GCA_016214445.1 of Microcaldota archaeon. Lineage (GTDB taxonomy): Archaea > Micrarchaeota > Micrarchaeia > Norongarragalinales > Norongarragalinaceae > JACROM01. Next base: position 12,875 of record JACROM010000017.1, on the reverse strand, counting down.
TGGAGTATTTTTTCTGCGGCTTTATTTTCCCTTCTATGAGCTTGACGTTGGTTGTCTTGCCGCAGCCGTTGTCGCCCAAAACCCCTATAACCCCTTTCATCGGCAAGGCGAAGCCGTACAGCTTGAAGGAGTTCTCGCCGTAGGAGAAAATGAGTTTCTCCTCAACCGGCGCGACAAGATTGACTACCGAAATCGCGTGGAACGGGCATTTTCTTACGCACATGCCGCAGCCCGTGCAGAGCGGGGCGGCTATCGAGGCTATCTTTTCCTCAGCGTCCTCCTTGATTATCACGCACTCCTGGTTGAGCTTGTTGACCGGGCATACGCTGACGCATTCGTGGCCGCACTGGCTTGGCTTGCACAAGGCTGAATCTATTACAGCCAACCGTTTTCCCATCGTAATCACTGAGTCTCGGAAGACTTTTTTTGCTTTCTTGCCGAGTTGCGTGAACCAAAAACGCCCGTTTTTTTCCTCTGACGAGAGTTCAACAACGCACAAACATTACTACCGAAAAGCTCAAAACATTTCTTTACGTAATGACTGTACAAAGAAAATAATGCAGCCGAATTCTGTCCCACAGCCTACGCTAAGGAAAAACATATGGCGCGCGCAAGATGGTTCGAGAAAATCGAGGGCCCGAACATAGCGAGGGACGCGCACATTCACGGCAAGGCGAAAAATGACCCGGCAGCGTCGTGGCGCTACCTCCACCTCGCTTTCACTAACCCGAAGCTGCTTCAGGAAAAGAAGGTCTAACCGACAGAAGCAGCCTTCAACTTCTCCTCTTCCGCCTCGTCCCATCCCTTAAGCAGCAGCAAGCGCCTTGGCTTCAGTGATTTTTTCCTCTTCAGCTTCAGCCTGCTTCTGCAAACGTTTTTTTGTCACTTTCAGGGAAAAAAACATTTCCGACTCCAAGCGGTTCAAATGGCCCTGGATTTCCTTGATGGTTTCTTTCATGGAAGGCTGGATGTTGTACTCCAACGCGTTCACTCGGCGGTTCGTCTTTTCTATTTCCCTCAGCAAACGCTTCAACGCTGTTTCGGTTTCCGCGAGCTTGACTATGAGGTCAAGTGATTTTTCGAAAGAGTCAACTGCTTCGTCGAACGCCGCAGAAGAGGAAGGAAGGCTGTAGCCTCTTTTCAGAAGTGAACGGTATATTGAGACTCCTTTGATTGCCGGAATCTTGACGCCCATGATGTTCTTGGCGGACACTTCAACTTCCGGAACCGCTTCCGCCGCAATGGCCGCGGTTTCCAAAAAAAGCCGCGAGTGCACCGCCTCGGCTACTGCTAGCGACTTGTAGGAGAGCAGAAGCTGCTTGTCCACCTGGCCCCGCAGGTCTTTAGCTTTTTTGACGATGCCGAAGAACTCGAGCACCAACGCGTCCCGCTTCTGCTTCAAAAGCTTGTGGCCCTTGCCCGCCAAAACAAGTCTCTGCTTTGTGTTCAAAAGCTCCATGCGAGTTGGTTTGACGCTTTCCTTAGCCATATCATTCACCATAGAGGAGAGGGCGAGGCGCAGGGCGCGCCAGGGAGAACCTAGGTTCTCCCGGGGCGACCGTTGGTTTGACTGATTCCTTTGCCATTTTTGCTCACTCTTTTCTCTTCTCACTTCTTCGCGTTCTCTTAGCTTGAAGTTGTAGTCCTCTTCGTTCCTTCCAACTCAAATCGGAAAAGAGCGAAGGAAACTATTTGTTTTACTTCCTGAATTTCCTCCCGGACCATCAAAGGGGAAACCCAGGTTCGGAGCAAACCGTTCAGGTTTGCTACGTGCTACAAACGCTCCGCGTTTGTACGCATCCCCTATTCTGGTCGGCTTTACCCCTTCCTACTACCTATATTTCCTCCCGTATTTTTCGAGGTGCTCCGGCTTGACTCCTAAGCCCCAGGGGACAACCGTGCGCGGTTTTCCCCTTGGCAACGGAGCTTTGCGATGGTCGCTTGCCGACCATCGCTTCCAACCGCTCGCCTCGACCCCTTTCCTACGGCCTATATTTCCTCCCATACTTTTCCAAATGTTCCGGTTTTACTCTTTTCATTTCGTCTTCCGGTATTGAAGCCAAAAGCTCCCAGCCCAAATCAAGGGATTCCTCGATTGCCCGGTTCTCGTACTTGCCCTGCTGGACGAACTTCTGCTCGAACGTGTTCGCGAAAGCGAGGAACTTCTTGTCCTTCTCCGACAACGCCTCTTCGCCTACCACCGCAACAAGCTGGCGGAGGTCGCGGCCTTGCGCGTAGGACGCGTAAAGCTGGGACGACACTCCTGCGTGGTCTTCCCTTGTCCGCTTGGGACCGATACCCAAGTTCATGAGACGCGACAGCGACGGGAGGACGTCGGCGTTCGGGTAAATGTTCTTCCGGTGCAGCTCGCGCGAAAGCACTATTTGGCCTTCGGTGATGTAGCCTGTCAGGTCGGGGATGGGGTGCGTGATGTCCTCTTCCGGCATGGTGAGAATCGGCAACTGGGTTACCGTTCCTTTCTTGCCCTTTATTGTTCCCGCGCGCTCGTACAAGGAAGCGAGGTCGGTGTACAAGTAGCCCGGGTAACCGCGTCTTCCAGGCACTTCCTGGCGGGCAGCTGCTATTTCCCTTAGAGCATCGCAGTAGTTGGTCATGTCGGTCAATACAACAAGCACCTGCATGTCCTTTTCGAAAGCCAAATACTCGGCAGTCGTAAGGGCCATGCGGGGGGTGATGAGGCGCTCGATCGAGGGGTCGTTTGCCAAGTTGAGGAACAAGACCGCCCTTTCCAAAGCGCCGGTTTTCTCGAAGTCTTTCATGAAGAAGGACGCTTCGGCGTAGGTAATACCCATGGCAGCGAATACCACCACGAACTCTTCGCCTGAACCGCGTACTGTTGCCTGTCTTGCGATTTGAACTGCCAGTTCGTTGTGCGGCAATCCGGCAGTGGAGAATATGGGCAGTTTTTGCCCGCGCACAAGTGTGTTAAGCGCGTCTATTGTGGATATGCCTGTTTGGATGAAGTCGTGAGGTTCCGCGCGCGCGTAGGGGTTGATGGAGAAGCCGTTGATGTCGAGCTTTTCCTTGGACACCAAAGGGGCGCCTTTGTCTATGGGCTCGCCTGCGCCGTCGAACACCCTGCCGAGCATCTCGTCGCTCACGCTTAGCCTGAGGGTTTCGCCTGAAAAGCGGACTTTGGTTGTCTTGGTGTCAAAACCGGTTGTGGAGCCGAACACCTGCACTGCCGCAAGTCCGCGCGAGCTTTCGAGTACCTGGCCTTTCCTCTTCTCGCCAGAAGGCAGCACTATTTCCACGGTTTCGTTGTAGGCGGCGTCGGGTACTTCTTCCACGTAGACTATGGGACCGAAGACTTCCCGGACAGTTTGGTATTCTTTTAACATTTCAGACACCCTCTAAACACTTTTTCCAGCGTTTTTCTCTGGCTGACGGCCGTGTTTTGATTCGCGCGCAAAATCGTTTTCTTTTGGACCGACCAGCTTTTCCCTGAAAACGCGCAAGCGTTTTCGGGGCGCCACAAAGCTTTGCTTTGTGCGCGCTTTTCCGAAAAGAAAAGATGGTCACCGAAGACTTCCCGGACAGTTTGGTATTCTTTTAACATTTCAGACACCCCTTGTCAGCGAAGAGTCGACGTCGTGCATGACGCGCTCAACTGTCTTTTCTATGTCCTTGAACGGGACCCTCTTCAGCCGAGCGATCTCTTCCTTCGCCTTTATGGACAGGATCTTGTCAAGAGGCACTTCAGCTGCCAGCGCGTCATTTGCCCTGTCGAAATAGTGCAGTATGGTCTTCAGCATCAGGTACTGCTTCTTGGGCTGCGTGTACGCGTCGTCCGGGTCGTAGGAATTCTGCTGCAAAAAGTCCTCCCTTATCATCTTGGTAGCTTCCAACACCAGCCTCTCTCGTTCGGGAAGCGCGTCCGGGCCGATCAGCTGGACAATGTTCTGTAACTCTTCTTCCTTCTGGAGCAAAGCCATTGCCTTTGCGCGAAGCGGGTAGAAGTCGTTGCTCACGTTGGTCTCGAACCAGTCCTGCAGTTCGCCGCCGTACAGGGAGTAGCTCTTGAGCCAGTTGATTGCGGGATAGTGGCGGCGCCTGGAAAGGTTGGCGTCGAGCGCCCAGAACACTTTCGTGATACGCAGGGTGCCTTGCGACACTGGTTCGGAAATGTCTCCGCCCGGAGGGGAAACTGCTCCCACTACGGTGACGCTTCCTTCGCGGTCGGGCGAGCCGAGGCACTTGATCCTTCCAGCCCGCTCGTAGAACTCTGCTAGCTTCCTCGTCAAATAAGCAGGGTACCCTTCCTCTCCTGGCATCTCCTCCATTCTTCCGGAGATTTCACGCATGGCTTCCGCCCAACGCGATGTGCTGTCCGCCATCAACGCGACGCTGTAACCCATGTCGCGGTAGTATTCGGCCAGGGTGATGCCGGTGTAAACTGACGCTTCCCTTGCAGCAACCGGCATGTTCGAAGTGTTTGCGATGAGCACAGTCCTTTCCATCAGGGGTTTTTTGGTCTTCGGGTCCTCGAGCTTCGGGAACTCAGTTAGCACTTCAGTCATCTCGTTGCCCCGTTCACCGCAACCGACATAGACTATTACTTCCGCGTCAGCGTACTTGGCGAGGTCCTGCTGATTTACAGTTTTCCCACTCCCGAAAGGTCCGGGAATCGCTCCGGAGCCTCCTTTCGCCATGGGAAAGAAGGTGTCCACGATGCGCTTGCCGGTAATCAACGGCGCTTCGAAACGGAGTTTCTCGTTGACCGGACGCGCCAGGCGGACCGGCCACTTGTGCGACATGCGTATTTCCTGCTTGCCCACTTCCACTATGGTGTCGTTGACAGTTAGTTTGCCTGACTTAATTGAAATGATTTTTCCGGGCTTCGTGTTGGGCGGCGCGAGTATGTGGTGGACTATGTTGGTTTCCTGGACTGTTCCGAGTATGTCGCCTGGCGCGATGTCGTGCCCTTTCTTCACTCTTGGGACGAACTCCCATTTCGCCTTCTTGTCCAAAGCAGGAATGTTTACGCCCCGCTTGATGTAGGAACCTGTCTTGTCCTTTATGACGTCGAGCGGGCGCTGGATGCCGTCGAAAATCGACTTGAGCAAGCCTGGGCCGAGCTCTACTTCAAGGGGCGCGCCTGTTCCAACCACCTTGTCGCCTGGCTTCAAGCCTGAAGTGTCCTCGTAAACCTGTATGCTTGCTCGGTCCCGTTTTACGGAAATGATTTCGCCCATCAGCTCCTCGTCGCCGACCTTGACGACCTCGTTGATTTGTGACCCGAGCATGTTTTCCGCCACAATCAGCGGCCCGCTGATTTTCGCTAGTTCACCCATATTCCAATTCACCCTTTAACGTAATTCCACACCCATCGCCCTCTTCACGAGCGCAGCCAGGTCGTCCGTTTTTCCCACGTCTTTGGCGGACTTTCCTGGTATCACGACTACAACCGGCTTTGTTGTGTTCTCTATCCTCTTCTTCGTCTTTGAAGATGCTTTTTCGACTATGTCGTTGGTTATCACTATAATGCCATGGCCTTCCGCGTCCAAAGCTGCGTTGACGGACGCATCCACGTCTTCCTTCAGCGTAAAGACGTTCCGCACTCCCGCGAGCCTGAAGCCCAAAAGCGTTTCGGAGTCTGCAAGAACGGATATCGAATCCATTTCAATTCACCAAACAAATATGTTGTTTCATTTCCGCTTGTTTTGCTCCGCAAAACCCTAATTTGCCTTTGAAAAACATTCAAGTCACCAAACAAATATGTTGTTTCATTTCCGCTTGTTTTGCTCCGCAAAACCCTAATTTGCCTTTGAAAAACATTCAAGTCACCAAGTAAATATGTTGTTTCATTTCCTCCTCTATGCCGAAGTACTTCCCTAAGGCTATGCGCTTTATGGTGTCCACTTCAGCCTGCTTCAGGTAGATGAATCCTAGAACCACTCCGAACGACAGCACGCTTGCCTTGAATTTCTTCAGTATTCCCTGCATGAACTTGCGCTCTAAGCCTAGTTCTATGGTGCTCAAGGCTCGGCTTTTGGCGTACTGCTGCATCACTTGCTCAGGCAGGCCAAGCAATAGAACTGCTTCGTCCATGTCCTTTGCCTCTATAAGTTTTTCAACAAGAGGCGACGGCGCTGGCAGGAGCCTTTCCCTTATCTCGTCGTTGCTGGCGTGCTGCTTCAGCCTCAAAACCATCAAGGCGTTTATCCTCTGCAGCCGGTCGGAAAGGAAAGCGCGCGTGTTTTTTTCAAGGGACGGGTCCTTGGAAAGCTTGCACAGCCGTTCGTAGAAGCACGCGTCTATCGCATCCAACAGCTTCCTCAGGTCTTTCGCGTTGCCTTCCTTTTCAAGTCTCGAAACCGCCTGCGCGCAGTCAGTTCCGCGCAACGCCTCGAGCACATCTTCGGGAGTGGAGGCGGCTATGAGCTTGCGGACTGTCTTCTGGGTTTTTTCGGATGCCATGTTCAACTCCGCTTCGGTCACTTCCTGGCCCAAAAGCTTTTTGGACACCACGGTTTTTACGTCCTGCACGTACAGTTCAGCTGCCGCTATCTCGAACAGCTTGTCTGCTTTAGGCGGCATGACGCGGCTCAGTTTTTTCAGCGTGGACGAGAAATTGGTTTGCAGGCCGTTGAGGATTATCCGTATGTCCGCGTACTTCTTGGACGCCTCGACCAAATCGTTCTTGTAGCCGGTTTCCTGCAGGAGCGCTATCACTTCGGGCAGCGTACCCACTACCGATATCTCGCGGAACTGCTCCTGTTTGAGCAGCTGCGATTCCATCGCCTTTATGCGCGCGTTTGCGTACCCGTAAGACAAGTCCATTAGTTTCTACAACTCTTCGAATATCTTCTGCCTCAGGAAATCCTGTTTCGACTCGAACAAAGCTTCAAGCGTGTTGTTGATGTGGATTCTGTTGTCCGGCGTGCTTACCACGCACCCGCCGCTGCACTCTATGGTCATCGCAGTATAACCCCATTTCTTGAGCAGCGGAACGTCCTTCTTGCGTACGTAAGCCACCGCGCCCTTTCCAAGCTCCTTGGACGCGGCTTCGACCCACTTCTTCAGTAGCGGGGGGTACTTGCTGCTCGAGGGAAAACGCAACAGTTCTTTCCTGGACTCTTCCAGTTCCTTGCCCACAAGGGCATCGCGTGCTTCGGCCACTTTTTTCTTCGCCTCGAGCCGGGCCGCCGAAAGGATGGACTGCAAACCCTTCGCTTCAGCTAGGGCGAGGCTCTTTTCCTTCTGCAAAAAGGTTTTTGCCTCCTCTTCAGCCTTGCCTGTTATCCTGCCGGCCTCTTCCTTGGCGGCAGCCAGGCGTTCCTTCCTCGCGTCGTCGGCCTGCTTACGGATATCCTTGCGCAGAGCTTCCAGACTCATGATGCGCTCTACCCCAAGTTGCCAATCAACAGGAAGGCAATAATGAAACCGAGCAACACGATGGTTTCCGGCAACGCCAGCAGAATGATTACCTGACCGAAAGCGCTCTCGCGCTCAGCAAGCAAACCCATGCCAGCAGAACCGATGTTGCCCTGCGCGTAACCTGTGCCAACTGCTCCTCCAAGCACCGCAAGCCCCGCACCAACTGCTATTAGACCTGTCTCTAGACCTGCCATTACATTTCACCTCTATTTGATACGTCTTTTAAAGGCGTAAACGGTACCCCTCCGCCGCGGTAGAATTTCGAGAAGAACTCCACGTAGTGCAGACGGAGGGACTGTATTGATGACTCGAAAATGCCAAGCGCCAGCGCGAACGCCTGGCCGAGTATGAAGAACAAAGCGAAAAGGACAAATGAGATTATGCCGAGCGGGTCAAGCGAGAACTTCAGGGGAATCTGGTTGACCATCGCCGCCAAGACAACTCCCGAAACTCCCAAGGCCATTATACGCAGGTAGGAAACGAGGTTTCCGAGCAGGCCCGGAAGCTCGAATAACGCTCCGGAGCCTTCGCTCCACAGCAGGCCCGCGAACGACAGGGCAAGTCCCCAGAGCCAGTTTGCTCCAAGTATGGAACCGAGTGGCATGAATATGCCCAGAGCTTCGATGTTCGAAACAGCAGCCAGCCACGAAACCATGGAAACGAGCACCGCGAGCCAGAACACTTTGGCTAAAGCGTGCTTGTTGTGGCCTTCCTTGAAAGCCACGAACGCGCCCACCACGAAGCCTATCGCGAGGTGGATGAAGCCGAAAAGCAGGGAAAGCTGCATTAGCTTCATCAGTCCCTCGCTTCCTGCCCGGTGGATTATGGGCGTCAGCTGTTGGCCGAAGAAGTGTTCTGCGCCGAGGAACTCGCCGAAAATGTAGCCGAACACAATTGTCCAGAAAGCGGAAAGCAGGAGCATGCTGCCTACTGTCCTGAAGAAACCTTGGCCGAACTTGCGCCGCAAGCCCAAGCCCAAAAGCACCATGATTGCCCCGTAGCCCATGTCCCCAAGTATCATGCCGAAGAAGAGCGGGAAGGAAATGAAGACCAAGAGAGTGGGGTCGAGCTCGTTGTATTTCGGAGTGGAGAGCGCGTTGACCAGGAATTCAAATGGCCTTATGGGCCGCGGGTTGTCGAGCTTGGTCGGGGGAGTCTCTGCGGTCTGTATTCTCTCAAGCAGGAAATGTTCGCCGAGCCTCTTTATGAGCCTGTTTTCAAGGGCGTCCAGCTTGCTGGAAGGGAGCCAGCCCTCCACAGCCGAGAGCGTGGCGCTTTCACCGAAACGGGAGGGCAGCTCCGCTTTTTTGGACGCGAGTATGAGCGAGCCGAGCAGAACGGAAACTTGTTTGCCCCTTCTTTGCACGAACCGCCGCAACAGGGAGTCCACCGCCTTCAGCGATGCCGCCAAGTTTTCGCGCTGGACTATCACGCGGTCGTAGGCTTTCGCGAAATCTTCCACCTCGGGAATTGGAATTATTTCGCCGGCGTGTTCAGCCACAATTGCCTGCACTTCCTCGGCCTTGCGGGCGTCGTAAACCAGTAGGACGAAATTCCTTTCACCTGAAGAAACGTGTGCTATGTCGTGCGATACGCTGCGTACAAGCAAATCGGACCATGTTGAGAGCGGCTCGAAGAAAACCGCCTTGAACCTCTGCGACTTCAGCAGGGCCGGGTCGAAACGAAGGTGTTGGAAAGGCGCGAGCTCGTGTTCCTTGCCCTCAAGCTCCGCCAGCTTGGCTATGAGGTCGTTCTTCTGCTTGAGCCATGTTAAGGCCTCTTCCACTCCTATTTCCGCCCACTCCTGCGCCACGCCTTCCGGGGTGATTTCCTTCGGTTTGCCCCCCTCGATTCCAAGAGCGGAGGCAATTGAACGGAGCGAAACCAACTTTTCCGAGTAAGCACGGAAAACAGGCATGGGCGCGCTCGCGCTGAACGTCTTGGACTGGGTGATGTGGATTGTTCCAAAATCGTAAAGGGACTGAACAGCCAAGCCTACTTCGGCCTTGGGGCACAACACCCTGACTTTGGTCATTTTCTCGGGGAAAAACATGGGATGCTCTTATACCTCTTCAAGAAGCTTGGAGACGAGTTTATTTGCCAGCTTTGGTTTCTTTTTGCGTATAACCTGCGCCTGTTTTTCGGCTTCAACCATTATCTTCCGCTTTTCAGCCTCTATGGCCTTGCGTTCACGCGAGAGAATTTCCTCCCTTGTTTCCTCGGCCTCTTTTCTCGCGTTGTCCTTTATCTTCTGAGCATCGGTTTTGGCATCCTCTATTATTTTTCTTTTTTCCTCTTCAGCCCGCTCTATTGTCTTCGCCAAAGACTCCTCTTCCCTGGCAAGTGCCTCGAGGTTTTTCGTCAAAGCCGTTTCTGAAGCATCGCCACCCATGTTCCCCACACCTGACTATAGTTAAAAGATACTGTCTAATTACTGTCTAATTCCGCTTCTAATGTTTATAAACCGTGCGATTCCCCCGTTGTTTTTTGGCCTTTTGAAAATAGCGCAATATACCCGTGGCGGTATCCTAGCTCGATACAAGATTCCTTTTCTAGCGTTCCACTTCCATAGCGAATTCTTCTCTGCTTATCTCCGCTTCTTTCAAAATACGCCAAAGCAAGTGCCTGCCAATTTCGGGGTATTTAGGAACCGGTATGGTCTTTGCTTTTCCGTTTCTAAAAGCTTTCAAAATAACATGACTACCGGAAGTACGGTCTTCTGTGAACCCGAAGTTTTTACACAGGAGTTTGATTAGTTGATTTCCAGATAGAATTGGCAGGCGGCTCATAAGCGGAGGATAAAACTAATGGAGGTAGAGGTATAGCTAAAGAGACAACCTGTGGCACAGACAATCGATCTGTTTTCGGATACTCGAATAATCGTTTCAGTTCAGGATGAATACACTGCGCGTCTAAGTCTTGAGCATACAACTTAAAAGCGTCTTTAAAGTTGTCTATAGCTTCTGCGCGCGTTTTACCTTGCGTAAAAACAGGGTAGCTAATAGCCTCAATGAACCAAAATTTGCCATCCCGTTTTATCTTAAATTTGATATCAAAACACGGCATGGCTATTTTACACCTTCTTTTTCAATTTTAAAGCCGTCCTTTGTAGATTCGAGCGTGAACATATCGCCATAGGTTGGCTTACACTTGAGCGCTTTCCATTCTTCGTCACTGAAAAAAAGAATGAACCTATGAGACATTTGAATCGGCGGAACTGGTGATTGGTTAGGTATTTGAATATGCAAAATGTTCTTTTGTTCATCAGGCTTTGACTGCAGCATTACGGGCGTACCGAAAATAACTGTGATGACCATTCGGCCGTCGGGCCATTGCGCGGGATAAATAGAAACGACTTCTGCCGAAAATTTAACCAAAACTGCAACACCCCTCTAGATTGAACCGTCTTTTTTCAACAACATGTAAATGAAGGGACAACTGTTTTATAAATTCTTGGCTTTGAATAAAGCTAAACGTTAATTGCCGAACATCACTTCGCCTCAATTTAGTTTAAGCCAAACACGTACAAACTCTTAGGGAATCTAGCTACAGGCTATAAGCCCCCTGCAAACTTTTTTAACCCTTCCCAGGCAGTAACATTAACGGGGTTTCAAATGTCAGGCTTTAGCGGTTTGGCTCTAATCGCGGTTTTCTATTTCATCGTGTTGGGCCTGGACTACAACATAAACTCGGACGCTTTTGCCCTGCTGGCAATAGCCGGCGGCCTGGCTTTCGTCTGGACCAAATAGCCTCTCGGTTCTTGTTGCCTTTTATTAGGGCAAAAGCCCTAAAAAGCCGCATGCGCTAAAGAAACTTCCTTCACACTTTAGAGGGGTTGGTTTGTTTATGAGCAAAATAAAGGACGCTTCACTTGCAACGCAGGGATTGGCTAAAATAGAGTGGGCTTCGCGCGAAATGCCAGTTCTCAACGAAATACGCAAGCGGTTCGAGAAAGAGAAGCCCCTCAAGGGGATACGCATAGCAGCCTGCCTGCACGTCACCAAGGAAACCGCTGTTCTGATGAGGACGCTGAAGGCAGGGGGGGCCGAGGTAGCGTTGTGCGGCTCCAACCCGTTGAGCACGCAGGACGACGTTGCTGCGGCTCTTGCAAAGGAGATGCCGGTTTTTGCGATACGCGGAATAGACAGCAAAGGTTACTACGAATGCCTCAACAGCACGCTCGACACCAAGCCTCACATCACAATGGACGACGGAGCGGACCTCATAAACACCCTCCACTCGAAGAGGAGAGAGCTTATAGGCAACGTGATTGCCGGACAGGAGGAAACCACTACGGGCGTGATAAGGTTGAAGGCAATGGCTGCCGAAGGCAAACTCGAGTACCCGGTAATCGCAGTCAATGACACTCCTACCAAGCACTTGTTCGACAACCGCTACGGAACCGGCCAGAGCACGTTGGATGGAATCATCCGCGCAACCGACACCCTCATCGCAGGCAAAAACTTCGTAGTTGCAGGATACGGATGGTGCGGCCGGGGTTTTGCCATGCGCGCACGCGGGATGGGCGCAAAAGTTATAGTGACTGAAATAGACGAAGTAAAGGCTTTGGAAGCGCACATGGACGGCTTCCGGGTAATGCCCATGAAGGAGGCAGCTAAAATCGGCGACGTGTTCGTTACAGCAACCGGCTGCAAGGACGTTGTCACTGTTGAACACGTGAAACTGATGAAAATGGGCGCGATTTTGGCGAACACAGGCCACTTCGACGTGGAAGTGGCAGTCAAGGAAATACGCTCTTTGGGAAAAACCCGCGAGATAAGACCTGAAGTGGAGGAAGTCTCCGTAGGCGAAAAGAAAATCTACATTCTCGCAGGCGGCCGTTTGGTTAACCTTGCCTGCGCTTCGGGCCACCCGAGCGAGGTAATGGACATGTCGTTCAGCGACCAAGCTCTTTGCAGCGAGTACATCGCCAAGGAGATGAAAGGAAAGAACCTTGAAAAGAAGGTTTACGACGTTCCCGCTAAAATCGATGCTGAAGTCGCCAAACTTAAACTCAAGGCTTTCGGCGTCTCGATCGACAAACTTACGCCTGAACAGGAGAAATATTTGAATTCTTGGAGCGAGGGAACTTAAGAAAGCGCGCGAATCAAATAACCCCCGTTAGAAACAGGACCGCCAAAACAACAGCTATCAACAATATCATGTCCAAGCCTTTCGCATTCTCGTCAACCAGGGGGAGAGCCATAACTCTTAGTTTCAAAGCAAAACCTGCTTTTAAGGTTACCGACCATTGACGACTTGGCCGCGTTTTAAAAAACAACAGGCGCTAAGGGACAAGGGGTTGGATGAATATCGGCGCAAAAGACTCAAAAGTTTCGAAAACAAACGCCAAGCCGCTCCCCAAACCGGAGTGGCTGAAAATCAGGCCCGGCAAGGCGGAGTTCTGCAGGACCACGAGGACAATCCGTTCCAACAGAATCACTACGGTCTGTGAAGAAGCGAAATGTCCCAAC
>JACROM010000016.1 GCA_016214445.1 Microcaldota archaeon | reverse complement strand
GCTTGAGCCTTGCTCGAAGGTCGTCATGGAAGCGAGTTCCACGTGGCAGTACTTGTACGACTACTTGGAACAAAAAGGTTTTGACATGACGCTCGCCAACCCTTTGGAAGTTAAGGCCATAGCCAGCGCTAAAGTCAAAACGGACAAAGTGGATGCGGAAATGCTGGCGCACCTGCTTAGGGCAAACTTGATTCCAGAGTGTTACGTGCCTCCGCAATACGTGCGCGACGAAAGACAAGTGGCGCGTTTGAGGGCGTCGCTGGTTGAAGTGCGCACTCAAGTGAAGAACAAGGTTCACGCCATATTGTCGAGGAATGGCGTAAAACACGAGTTCAGCGACTTGTTCGGCAAAAGCGGCGTAAGCTTTTTGGAAACGCTCGAACTGCCGCCTGCCAGCCGCTTTGAGTTGGACGAGTACTTGACGTTGCTGCTGGTGTTGGATGACCGCGTTGACTCCGTCCAAAAACAGGTTGAAGTAATGGCTGAAGACAATTACGGCGCAAGGTTGCTGATGACGATTCCAGGAGTCAGCCACTACTCGGCGTTGATGATAATGTCTGAAATAGGCGACTTCACGCGTTTCCCTGACGCAAAACACTTGTGCGCTTACGCTGGCCTGGTGCCCAGCGTCTACCAGTCCGGCAAAACCAGACGCACAGGCCACATCACCAAGCGCGGCAGCAGGTGGCTGCGCTGGATTTCAATCCAATGCGCCAACCGCGCAGTACAGAGTAATAATGCTCTCCGCAGCTTTTTTTCGGAACTAGAGCAAAGCAAGGGCCACCAAGTGGCCAGGTCTTCACGACCGCTAGTCATGATTGGGAAAGCGCTCCGCAACCGACTCGTGATAGTGTGCTCTAACGCACGGATAGATGAATGTCGGAATCGTTTTGCCGATGAATTCGTAAAGTATAATAGGGGGTTTTCATAGATGGATTCCGCGCAGCTTGACAAGTATTTAGAGTCATACGAAGGAGCAACCCTCGAGTTCAAACGCAGCCTCCATTTCGCCGAAAACATCGCACGTACACTTTGCGGCTTCGCCAACAGCTTCGGCGGGCAACTGATCGTAGGGGTTGAGAAAAAAGACGGCAAAACCGTCATTGCCGGAATTCCGAACCCCGACGAAGAAGATCAAAAACTGGCCCAAATAATGGCCCAATTAAACCCGCGGCCCTACCTTCAATCGCACCGCCTTGTAAAAGATGAAAAAACAATCCTAGTCATTTCAGTTCAACCCGTACCCTTTTCTGAAGTATGCTTCTACAAAAAAACAATCTATCGCCGCGTCGGATCCATTAATTCGGAAGTTACGGGATCGGACGTCGTAACTTTTCTTCAGCAACGCGGAACTATATCGTTCGAAGACAATAGATCCAGCGCAAGCCTCAGTGACTTGGACGAAAACAAAATCCGCGATTTACTCAAAAACAGGGGAATAAACCCACGGCAACACGAGCCAATCGTTTGGACCGCCATATTAGGAAGTTTGGGCGTCGCCAACACCTTGGGCGACTTCTTCCTAAAAAACTCGGCTGTGTTTTTTTTCGCCAAAGATATCACGCAATTTTACATGAATCCCGAAGTGCGAGTCGTAAAATTCAAAGGCAAGAAAAAGAGTCTTGAAACCCGAGAATACGATGAGCGGTTAATCGATACCCTGCCTGAATTGCTTTCAAAGGTTTTCAAAAAAGTGCGGGAAAAGGCAGGCATCAGTAGCAAAATCATGGATGGCAAGCGGGTCGAAAGCCCAATGATTCCGGACGAAGTCTTGCGTGAAGCGCTAACGAACGCGGTAGGACACCGCGATTACTTCGACCCTAACGGAATAACTATCGAAATTTACGACGATCGAATCGAAGTAACCAACCCCGGAAGCCTACTTCCTGGTCTGACGTTAAAGAATTTTACCGAAGTGCGAAAAGCCCGAAATCCAGTAATCCATCGGCTTCTCAATGACAGCAATTGGGGGGAAAGCCTCAACCTGGGAATCAAAGCCATGTACCGGACTATGAGACAAAGTAAGCTGCCCGATCCAGAGTTCGAAGAGTTAGGAGGCATTTTCAAAGTAACGCTTTACGGCGCACTGTCTGAAAAAAAGGCGCGTCCATACGGCCAACTTAACGAAAGACAGGAAAAAGCGATTGAATACCTGCAAAAGCGATCCGTCATATCCGCGCCGCAATTAGCAAAAATTGCGGAAATCTCCCATCCCACTGCCATTCGGGACCTAAATGACCTCGTAGCGCAGGGGGTACTGGATAAAGTTGGCAGGTATCGGTCTTCAAAGTATATCCTTGGCAAAAAAGATAAAAACATTAAACAGATAATGATTTAATATAAGTTAATAAAACAGACCCGGCACTGCAAACAAGAATGGTAGAGGTTATGGCAAACAAATGGCTCAACAAGACTGTTTGGGGCGCGAGCATCACCTCGTTTTTGTCGGACATGAGCCACGAGGCGGTTACCGCGCTGCTTCCGGCTTTCCTAGCCGTGTTGGGCGCGCCCGCGTACGCATTGGGACTGATCGAGGGCGTGAGCGACGGCCTGTCCAGTTTCATAAAGCTTTTTTCAGGGTATTACGCCGACAAGCTTGCCAAGAGAAAAGAAATCGCCACAATAGGATACGGCCTTACGGCAATCTACCCCGTAGTAACAGCGCTCGCGGGCTCGTGGCCGGTTGTCCTGGTTGCCAAGACGTTCGGCTGGCTGGGCAGGGGCGCGCGGGGGCCTGCCAAGAACGCAATACTCGCGCAGTCGGTTCCGAAGAACGACTTGGGAAAGGCGTTCGGCTTCAACCGCGCGTGGGACACCGCCGGAGCAATTGCAGGCCCGCTCATGGCGTTCGCCCTTCTTGGACTGTTCGGCGTAAGGGACATTTTCCTGCTTGCAACAATCCCGGCATTGCTGGCAGCGCCCACTTTCTGGTTCTTCGTGGAAGAGAAAAAAACAGCCCGCAAGGAGGGTGAAAAACAGCTGCGTTTTTCACTAGAAGGGTTTTCCGAACGTTACAAACGGTTCGTAGGCGCGGTCTCGATTTTCGGCGCCGCGGATTTTTCGCACACGCTCCTAATCATGTTCGCCGTTGCAACGCTTACCCCTTCCATGGGCGCGGTAAACGCAGCTGCAACAGGTGTCCTGTTGTACGCGCTGAGAAACGTCGTTTACGCGCTTGCAGCGTATCCGTTCGGGGCTCTTGGCGACAAGTTCGGAAGGAAAAACGTGCTCGTATTCGGTTACGCTTTGGCGGTGCTGACCTTCATCGGCTTCATTGTCACCCCACCGGACGTGCTTGCCTATGCCGTGCTCTTCTCCATGGCAGGAGCGTTCATAGCAGCCGAGGACGCGCTTGAATCTGCAGTTGCGGGCGACCTGGTCGAGGAGAGGAGGAGGGCGCTTGGTTATGGGATTCTTGCTACAGCCAACGGCGTCGGCGACTTCATATCGAGCGCGGCTGTCGGGTTCCTCTGGACCGTTTTCGGGTTCGGCGCAGGTTTCGCGTACTCGGCCGCGTTGGGTTTCGCGGGAACGCTGGCGCTCGCGCTCAGCAACACCGGCAGACTGGAAAAATGACCGGCAGGCGGGCGCGGAAAAGACAAGAATGCGTAGGCATATTAAAGGCCGGCGCGGAAGTAAAAAGAATGGGAAAAACAGGTGGGAAAGTAAACGCCAGAGGAGTGACGCTTATGAACAAGGAAAACAAAAAACAGAAGCAAGTGGAAAAAACGCGAGAAGCCAAAAACGAAGAAAGCAAGAGCGAAGCGAACCAGAACAACCAAAAACAAAAGGAACAAAACCAAACGCAAAACAACGCGCAGAGACAAAACGAAGCAAACAAAAAACAAAAGGAACAAAACCAACCGCAAAACGAAGCCAACCAAAAACAAAAGGAACAAAACCAACCGCAAAACAACACTCAAAAAGCCGAGGCAAAACAGAAGGAAGAAGGCAAAAACCGGGAAAGCTCCGACTCGCCTCGACCCTCTCCTAAGCGGGAAACAGAAAGCAAAATCCAGAAGGTCATAAACCTGTGCCTTAGAAGGGGAATAATCTTCCCTTCAGCGGAGCTTTACGGCTCGTTCGGCGGGTTCTTCGACTACGGCCCTATGGGAGTGGAACTCAAGCGCAACGTGGCGAACTCGTGGTGGCGCAACTTCGTACAGGAACGTGAAGATATGTTAGGCTTGGACGGAACAACCATAACGCACCCGCGCATCTGGAAGGCATCTGGCCACATGACCGAGTTCAACGACCCTCTTGTCGAATGTGGGAAATGCAAACAACGCTTCAGGGCAGACCACCTGATAGAACAGGAACTGAAAATAAGCGTGGACGGCATAAGCATCCAGAAAGTGGACGAACTTATTGCAGAGCACAAGCTCGCATGCCCCAACTGCAAAGGCGAGCTGAGCGAGAGTAGGGTATTCAACTTGATGTTCAAGACGTTCATCGGCGCAACAGAGGACGCGGCGAGCACAGCCTACCTGAGGCCGGAAACAGCGCAGGTGATATTCGCCGACTTCAAGCAGATGCACCAGATAGGCAGAAAAGCATTACCGTTCGGGATAGCGCAAATCGGAAGGGCGTATAGGAACGAGATCTCGCCCCGCAATTTCGTTTTCAGGTGCAGGGAATTCGAGCAGATGGAAATAGAGTTCTTCCTCCACCCCCAAAAACTTGACGACTGCCCCGGTTTCGAGGAAATCGCTTCAGAAAAAGCTCTTGTGTGCACGGCCGAACACCAAGAAAAAGGAAAGGAAGGCGAAGAAATAGGGTTCGGCGAAGCGATAAGGAAGGGGATAATCAAGACGAGGTGGCACGCCTACTGGCTCGCTTCGAGCCTTAAGTGGTTCAAATCAATGGGCTTGAACAAACTCCGGCTGCGCCAGCACGTTTCAACAGAACTCTCCCACTATTCCAAGGAAACATGGGACGTAGAATACAATTACCCTGAATGGGGATGGAAAGAGCTTCAAGGAACAGCCAACCGCACTGATTTCGACCTGAAGCAGCACTCGAAGGAAAGCGGCAAGGATATGAGCGTGTTCGACGAGGCAACCAAGGAAAAAGTAACTCCCCACGTAATCGAGCCCTCTTTCGGGCTTGACCGGCTGGTGTTTTCGCTTTTGTTGGACGCCTACGAGGAGTCCGAGGAAAACGGAGAAAAGAAAACTCGGCTGAAGCTCCACCCCTCAATCGCGCCATTAAAAGTAGCTGTTTTCCCGCTCATGAAAAAGGACGGCCTCGACGAAAAAGCCAAGGAGATATACCGCGAACTGAAAAAAGCCATACCGCAGAGCGCTTACGATTCAAGCGGAAGCATCGGCAAGCGTTACGCGAGGATGGACGAGATTGGAACTCCTTACTGCATCACAATCGACTACGACACGCTGACGGACGACACGGTCACAATCCGCGAGCGCGACTCGGGCGAGCAGAAGAGGATAAAAGTCAAGGAAATCGCGAAGAAAATAAGCTTATAGCGCCCTCCCCGCAACGCAGATTCGCTTCCAGAATTTGCAGAATGCCGGCCAATTCTGACATCAACCCGCATTATTTCTAGAGCGCAGCCTGACTTTTATCAAGTCCTTTTCTGACGCCAGGTAAGCGAACTCGCCGCGAGGATCAGCGAGAGTCACAGAGTAGAAAATTGCTTTGTCTAAAGCCAGGCTTTCAACTTCAGAAACGTCGCTGAGGCGAGCCTTGACAAACTTGCCGCTGCCGAACGTAGCTAAACTAATGTAAGCGTACTCGCCGGCAGAATCAATGAAGATGCCGCGCGCGCCGTTCACGTTGGATTCCACGCGTATGGCGGAGGGGAGGCGCGTGAAATCGCTCAAGCGAATCTTGGCTACCCCGACAGTGGGAGCAGACCGGCCGTATCTAAAGTAGGTTAGAAACGGGAAGTAGGCGTAGTCGCCGCGAGGATCAAAAGCGCCCGCAAATACTGAACCCTCGTTTGCGTCCAGACTCAGTGAGCTGACACGCGTGAAGTCGCTCAAGCGAATCTTAACGATTTTTTTGGTTGCCCCTGGAGCGCCGGAATCTCCCGCGCTTAGGTAGGCGTACTCGCCGCGAGGATCAAACACTATTGGCGCCGCAAAATACTCTCTAGCGTCTAAACTCAACGCACCGACGCGCGTGAAGTCGCTCAAGCGAATCTTGGCAACTTTTGCGGGACGCGGCGAGCCCGTATAAATATAATAAGTCGTGTCCGTGCCGAAATACGCATATTCGCCGCGCGGGTCAACCGCGCCAGAGGCAAAGTTGTTTTCGTCGGACGGCATCCTCAAAACGCCGATGCGCTCTAGCGCTCCCAACCGCACTTTGACGATACGGTTGGAAGAGCCTGCGAAATAAGCGTACTCGCCCGCAGGGTCTCTCATTGCAGTATCGCAGTATTCGCCAGACTTCAAGGGTACGCTATCAACGCGCGTCAAGGTGGACAACCCTACTTTTATTACTTCGAGGGTCGGGGAGGTTGAAGGCGCGCCGCAGAAGTAGGCATACTCGCCGCGGGGGTCAATGACTCCGGAATAGAACCTAGAATCAACACCGGGCAGGAGACTCGAAAGGGCGACGCTACTCACCTTCTCAAAAGCGCCGCCAGACGTAATCGGCGCAGGAGTTGGAGTTGCAGTCGGCGCAGGTGTCGGAGTTGGGGTAGGCGTTGGCGAAGGCGTCGGAGTTGGAATGGGCGAGGGGGAAGGCGTTGCAGTTGGCTTCGGAGTCGGAGAAGGTGTTGGTGAAGGAGTTGGAGTTGGAATGGGCGAGGGGGTAGGCGTTGGTTTAGGTGTAGGCGTGGGAGAAGGTGTTGGACTTGGAGCAGGAGTGGGGGTTGGAGTAGCGAAACCAGGCAGCTTGCACTTGGAAGCGAACGGGAACCAGCTGGTTATCTTGCAGGACAGCCCTTCTCCTTCACAGCAAGGCGTGCCGCCGCCCAAAGCATCACAGCTCACATCGTTCTTCAAACAGAACGGAGTAGGAATAGGAGTAGGGGAAGGCGATGGAGTGGGCGAAGGAGTTGGGC
This sequence comes from Microcaldota archaeon, assembly GCA_016214445.1. Lineage (GTDB taxonomy): Archaea > Micrarchaeota > Micrarchaeia > Norongarragalinales > Norongarragalinaceae > JACROM01. The sequence continues at coordinate 213 of JACROM010000016.1, read as the reverse complement.
TAGGCGTGGGAGAAGGAGTTACTGATGGTTTGGGGCCGGTTGAACCGTAAGCACCACCAACCGCGAACACACTTAGGGCTTGTAAAACAATAAAATAGGCAAGTTTATAAGGGTGGGTTCTGTAACCACTACATGTCTACCGAACAGTCAATAAAACAAAAGTTTCAAGAACTCAAACCGGTTCTTGATGAACGTTCCCGCCGCTTGTGGGCG
>JACROM010000015.1 GCA_016214445.1 Microcaldota archaeon | reverse complement strand
TGAAGGCCTCAAGTGTTCCCAAACAAGTTTTTGCAGGTGCTGGTTTTTTTCTTTTGCACGTTCGCTTGGAGGCAGCCTGATGAATTCTCTAATGTGTTCTGGTACTCGTTTTAATTTTGCCATGTTAGTCTAAAGCAGTTGTTATTAAAATTAGTTTCACTTGCGTTCGGCATACATCGTGATTTTCTTCTGCTCCTGCTTGGGCGGCCGCCTGGAGAAGTAGATTATGAGGAGCGCGAGCAGTATGGCTGCTCCGAACGCCATCACTGGCGTGGACGCGGCAACCACGAATCCGGTCTGCGCCGAGGGGGACTGTTCTTCCGGAACCGAGAGCTTGTAGGAGTATGTCTTGTCCGCTGTCCGTGCGGCGAGAGTGACTTCCGTCACGTTTTCAGGCAGCAGGTAGGAGGCGAACAACTGGCTGCGGGCTGGTATCTCCAACTTGGCAGGGCCCTGCATGATTGGCTCGCTTGCTATGTTGAGCGAAGTGGCGTTGCCGAGGTTGGTGAAAACGTAGTCTATGCGAACGCCTTCGGAAGTGTTGTGGGCACTTGCGTTTATGGTGAGCACGGGTTCTATTGCCCTGAGCTCGAATCCGTGGGTCTCGTTGCCCAAGCGCAGTTTCGATTTGGTGGTGTTCGCTGCTTTTACGACGTAGGTAAGCTTTCTTTCCTCGCTCGTTTTAAGTGTGAGGTTTTTGCCGGCAGTATAGACCGAAGCGTTGGCTTCTAAGCTTGTCCTGAGCGTTGTTTGCGCGCCGGTGTTCCGGATGGTGAAGGTTATGGGCGTTTCGACGTCCTTCTCCACTTCAAAGAAAACAGGGGAAACGGAAATTATGGGTGTCGGGCTGAAGACGCTTATCACGATGGTCTTGGCGTACGTCTTGGCCTCGCCTTCTGGTTTTGCGAAAATGGTGCAGGTGTACTCGCCAGGTTTTGAGGAGCGCATGCTCAGCTCGAAGGAGCGGGTTTCGGAGCTGTTGAGGATGGTGCTGAAGTCGGAGAATTCCACGAAGTCCGGGCAGGCTGCCTTCACTTCAATCATCCTGGCTTTTCCCTCGTTGGTGATGCTGAAGCGCGAAGTGACTGTTGTGTTTATCTGCACGTCGATTTTCTCGGGCGCTTTAAGTGAAAGGCCTTCGCACGAGCTCAGTTGCAGGAGCGTTGTTTCCTCCTCGCGGCCTGTTTCGCTGTATGCGGTGACCTTGAAAGGCAGGCGCTGTGGAACTGTTGGAGTGTTGACTATGAGCGGCACGCTCTTTTTCTCCCAGGGCGCGAGGTATACGCTTTTAGGCATTATGTACTCGGAGAGGTCTGTTTCGAGCGAGATGTTCTGCGCGTTCCTGCCGATGTTGCGCACTTCGACGTTGAAAGCGGCCTGTTGGGCGGTGCATGCAGACTGTTGAGCGGTTACTATGAGCTGGAACGCTTCGCAGGCAGTGGTGGAGAGAGCTGCGCTGAACTGCTTCCTGCCGGAGAACGTTATTTTCTTGCTGCCCGCGTCGCAAGCCTGCGCTGTCACGAAGTAGTCGCGTTTTTCTCCTGGCGAAAGCGACACGTCTATTGTCTTGGGGTAGACGCCCGCCTCGCTTGTTATGGTGAGGACTTCGTTCGCTTTTTCTTCGCCCGTGTTTTCGGCATGGAGGATGAAAGTGGCGAAGTCGCAGCTGCACGTTGACTGGTCTGCCACGGAGTATTGGACGCCGGCAGCTGCAAGAGGTGCGAGAATTAGCGCCAGCAGTAGGAAGCGCATTTTACCTCCTCTTGTGCTGGTGGCGGGCTGCTAGGAAGAAAGCAGCTGCTGCAACCAGGAACAGCGCTATCGCGATTCCTATGAGCGCTGCTGTTTCCTCGGAAGTCACCAGTCCTGCGAGTATGCTTCCGCCTTCGCGCGTCACCTTGAATGGCAGTTTCATTATCCTGCCGTCCTTTGTCTGGAGCACCATGGTGGCGTCGTATTCTCTAGCCGGGTCGTACGCGAAAGGCGTTATTATGCCCTGTATTTCCTCTTCCCCTGACGGCAGCACGCTTGTGCTCTGCGGCTGCATTGAATAGGACCATCCTTCCGGAAGGGCCATCGAGGCGGTGACGGTGAATGCTTCGGGTTCCTTGTTGGTTATCTTGGCGGAAACAGCGAAAGCCTTGCCGTCCTCTGTCGGAGTTACCGTGAGCTTTATGCCCGCGTTTATCTGGTTCTCTCCTGAAAGGAGCACGCTTAGGAAGACGCTGTTGGCTGTTGCCTGAGTTAGCGCGCTTTCGCTGTGGATTTTGATTTGGGTGGTGCCGAGTTCAGCTGACGGGGTCGCTTCGATGCGCACGTAAACGGTCTTCTGTTCCCCTGGACCGAGGCCGAACTTTGTTGGCGGGGTCGCTATCACTCCAGATGGCAGGTTGGACGCATACACGAGTACGTTGTCTATTGTGAAGTAGTTCTCGTTCTTTACAGTCACGGGTATTTGGGCTGTCGCGCCCAACAGCACTTGCTGCGGCGCTATTCCTGCAACTGTCAGTTCGGCAGTGCTGAGCGATATGGCGGCGCTCTTGCTGACCACGTTGACGAGCAGGTTTTCGGTGTCCGAAAGAACCTGGTAGTATTGTGTCTGGGTGGTTGTTCCGGTTACGGGCAACCCGCTGTACCTGAGCACTACGGAGGTGCTTTCGCCTTTCACGATGTTGTTCGGCGAGGAAGCTATGGAGCACGTCTGTGCGGACGGGTTGGTTACCGCCACTCGGGCATCTTCGCATGCGGTGTTCGCGGCTGTGGCGGAGACGATGTAGTTGCCTTCGTTAGCGTATGTACATGTAGCGGTGCAGGCGCCTGTTTGCCCGTTGCAGTTGTTGGCAGTGGAGCTTTGTCCGTTGCCGCAGTTGATTTGGATTGAGCCGTTAAGTGTTGAAGGCAGCTGGTTGTAGTTTGCGGTGACAGTTAGGGTAGCGCCGCGTTCGACGCTGTTCGGCGACGCGTACAGCGTGCACTTGTTCTGGAGGGTGCTGAGCGAGCGCACTGTGGCTGAAGCGGTGCTGCACGAGATTCCTGCTATTGTGGCGGAAGGCGTGAAGAACCCTTCAGTTCCGTAGGTGCACGTTGCAGTGCATGTTCCCCTTCCAGCCGGGCAGCTTATCGCAGAGGTTTGCCCGTTGCCGCACTGCAGTGTGACTTCGTGGTTCTGGGCAGTTGTTGAGACTGTGGCGTCGGCGTAGATTTGGATCGGCACACTGTACGTTTGCGTAGTCATGGCTTCACTCGAGCCTACTGTCACTTCAACCACCTGCTCTTCGCGCGGGTTGAGTATGAACGTCATAGGGGTAGCCTTGACGTTGAGAGGAGTGGAACCCACTTGGACGGTGTATTTTGACTTGAGCGAGCCGAAGTTGCGGACTGTAATGAAAGTGGCGCGAGTTTGGCCTTTGCGGACGTCGATGCTGTTCTCCGCAAGTTCAGCGGACACGACAGTGGTGCCGCGTATGTCGAAGCACAGGCCCTGCTGGAAAACAGTGAAGCCCTCCTTCTTGAGGTAGGCGTTGAAGCGCACTTCCCCTGCCTTGACGTCCTGCGGCTCGAGCTGGAGCACTATGGCGCGGGCGGTGTCCTTCTGGAACTGGGGCAGCGCGTATTCGCGTTTCACTGCTAGCGGGTTGTCTTCCAAAGCGAGAGTGTAGTCGCCGTCCTCGCCGCTGTTGCGAAGAGTTATGGTGTAAGAGGTTGTCTTGGAGGCGTCGATTATGGGGCAGCTGTTGAAGTCGGCGTAGTAGAATCCCTGTCCCATGGAGTCCACTTGGAGAGTTGCGTTGGATTCGCCGAAAGCGCTCGAAGCCTTTAGAGTTACGGTAGCTGTTCCGGAGAATCCTGCAGGAGGCGTTATGCAGACATCTAGGTTTTTGGTTTCGAGCGGGGTAAGCTGGAAGGTGTCAGGTGATATTGTCGTCTTGAGCGAGGTTGTAGTGGACGCGGAAGTCATGGTCACTACCGCGTTTTCTTTAGCCCGGTTTCTCGCGATGACGCTCGCGCAGGAGGTTTTTCCAGGCGGAGTGGATATCTTGTTCTGCGGCGCGCTAAGCGTTATTTCCTGAGCTGTGCACAGCGGAAGGGTGTAGGACTGCATGCAGGCATTGCCGCCGCGGAAATTCACTATCCCGAGGCTTTGCCCTGAAATTATCGGATTCGCCGACCTTGCTTTCATGTTCACTATGGTGCTTTCCTTTGGGGCTAGAACAACGCTCATGGGGCCGTCGATTTCCGACGTGGAGTAGGTGAGGCTGACGTTCTTGGTCTCGTTGACCTTGTTCACTATCCTCACCTGGTAGTAGTCGTTCTGGTAGCCGCACGTAGGCGCGGAAAGCATTTCGACGCTGAAGTCGCATGTTACCGGTTCAAGGCAGATGCTCTTGGTGGTTGTTGTGGCCCTCGAGATTATCGCTGTCGAGTTTGTTGCGTTGTAGCCGCTCTTGTAGTATTGCACGTTGTAGGTGCCGGGGTTTATTTCCGCCTTTGCTTCGCCGAAAGCATCGGTGAAGTAGGTCGAAGGCTGCGGTTGTGATGTAAGCGAAGCGACCCTGATTATTACGGTGTTGTTGGTAGCGTTGACGTTGGTAGTATTTGTTACGGTTGCCTCGACGTTGGTTGTGCTTACTGTCTGGCCTTGCGATGCAGTTCCCTGAGTTATCAGGTAACCCTGCGAAGTGAGTATGCTTATTGTACCGGTAGTGTT
>JACROM010000052.1 GCA_016214445.1 Microcaldota archaeon | reverse complement strand
GGTTCTTACGGGCACGAGCAGATCAGCGTTGGTGCTCCCACGAACGTTTCCTCCCAGTGGATCGGCAATTGCAAACAGAGGATGACTGATATCCTTGACTCGGCGGTGAACGCGATTGAATCTATTTACAACTTGGCCAAGTCCTTCAATGCGAGCTACAAGAACGAGACGCAAGAGAGACAACTCCAGGACATGAAGGACGCCGTGAACCTGTTGAAGAGCACGCTCGAGTGCATGTACTCTGAGGAAGGAGATAAGGGGACTCTGGCGATAAGGTACAAGCTTTCTTTTGATGATGTAAACAAGCTGAAGAACTTGGCTCAGACAGGCGGGCAATCCGAATTCTCGCTCGCCAGAAGTGGTGACACCATAACCTTCCAGCAAAAATATGACGTGGTTTCTGCGCAGCAAAAAGAAGTTAGGGTAAGGGTGCATGGAAGCGTTCAAAGCATTGAGCCCACAGGGTATGCGATGGAAGGAAGCGACTACGTTTACTCATCCCCCCAATCCCTTTCCTACAAAACACTCAAGATCGTGTACAAAGGAACTGGCGGGGCGGCATATACCACTTCAACAAACAACCCAACCACTACTCTGCAGTCAAGTGCTCCGCCAACTGGTTACGACAACCAGTATATAATTTATCTTGTAATTGCTATAGTTGCGGTGATCATAGGTGTAGTGCTCTACATATTTTTGAAGAAACCACCTGAAGAACCCCAGCCAGTTGGGGGAATGCCTGCAGCTTATAGTCAACAGCCCCCACAAACCGGGCAGAGATCTTGGTAGGACTAATTCTTCGTTTTGAGCCGGATGCAATTTCGTCAAGCGTATTTGGACGCGTTCTATTCACAAAAACATTAAATAAGGAATTGGGTTGATTGGATAGTGCAAGTGTTTCTCTCCGCTTGCGGCGAGGGTTTCGGGCACTCCTCGCGCATGGCGGCTGCATTGACTGCACTCCAGAGAAGCGGGCATGGAGGGATTATCGCCACCTATGGTTCGGCTTTAGAGCGCCTGCGTACCATGTGTCTGCCTGTTTTTGAAACGCTGCCTGAATTAACCATGGTCGGAAAAAAAGGCAAGCTGGATGTACTGCGTTCGGTCATCGCCTCTTCAACTATTTCCAGTAGGTTTCTCAAAGCCGTTCAGCTGGAAGCAGCCGGGATGAGGAAGATGCGTGCTGACGTGGTAATATCCGATTCAAGGATTTCCACAGTAATCGCGGGATACCGCCTTGGCCTCCCGACTTTTTACGTGTGCAACCAAACGTCTTATTACAAGAAGTCTTCCAAAAAACTCAGGTTGGACCTAGAGGAATTGGAGGAAAGAGCAATAGGCACCTTGATGACCGCTCCACTCGTGCTTCCCCCTTTTTTTTCAGATGAAATCCTGGTCCCAGATTTCCCTCCACCAGACACAATTTCCTTGCCGCTCATGTCCCGCGAGAATGCCTTGAAGAAGATGACTTCATTCATCGGCCCGCTTTCCCTCACCACGTTGGTTAAACCAAAAAAGGCGGAGTGGAGAGCAACCAAGCCCCGTGTGCTTGTAACGATGGGCGGCCAAGCTTTCCGCAGGGGAGAGTACGATGAGTTGAAGAAGATAATATCGAAAAACAGGGAATTCAATTTCATTGTAAGCTCCGTGTTTGCTGAAAAAGAGGAGCGCATAGCCAGCGCTCAGTTCGTTAAATTCCTTCCAGACATCCTGCCGTACCAGAACGCAGCTGGTTTCCTGGTCATGCCTGCAGGCCACAGTGGCATCATAGAATCCATTGTGTTTGGAAAGCCTGCACTGCTTCTTCCAGACGCATCCCAGCCAGAGCAGCTTTCGAATGCAAGAAGATACAAAGAGTTGGGTTTGGGGGAATTCCTTGAGTTGAAGCATTTGCATAAGTTTGAGGCAACCCTTTCAAAGCTCAAGCAAAACAAGGAAAAGTATTTGAGAAACATCAGCAGGCTCTCTGCCTTATCAAAGAAGGAAATGAACGGCGCACTGAACATCGTTAAAAAATGCGAGGAATACGGCAAGCGGATGAGTTACTGACTGTTTCATGCTGGCTTAGTCATTTAATTGACGAAAAGAAAACAGGTAGCAAAAGCATTTGGTTGATGTGGACCTTAAAGGGGTTATGGCACATCACTCAACGTCAGCCAACCCGCCGGTTGTTATTCTGAAAACGCATTCCCCGTCCGGAAGATTCGGTGAATCAACGAGTTTTGCAATGCGGCGGTCTTCCTTGCTTCTTCTTAGATAAACGCGGTAGGTTGCCTGGTGTGCGAGCACGTTGCCTCCAACTGGCGCAGTCGGGTCTCCGAACAGGATGTCAGGCCGGTCCATTACTTGGTTGGTGATATACACTACCAGGTTGTAGACGTCTGCAAGCTTCTGGAGCATGTGCAGGTGCTTGTTGAGTTTCTGCTGCCGCTCTGCAAGAGTTCCCCTCCCAATGTAATCCGAGCGGAAGGCGGAGGTAACTGAATCAACTACCATCAGTTTTATGTTGTGTTTCTTTATCATCTCATCGGCCTTATCCACCAAAACTATTTGGTGAGCAGAGTTCCAGCTTCTTGCGACATGAACCCTCTTCAATATCTCATCCGAATTCAGCCCTCTATCCTCTGCAATCTGTACAATTCTTTCTGGCCTGAATGTGTTTTCAGTGTCTATGAACAAAACCTCTCCTGCAAGGCCTCCTTCTTCTAGCGGAAGTTGGGCGTTCACACAGAGTTGGAATGCTAGCTGCGTCTTTCCAGACGAATATTTTCCGAATGTCTCCGTGATCGCCTGGGTTTCAATTCCGCCACCCAAGAGCGCATCCAATTCCTTTGAACCCGTAGAAACCCTTGCAATCGCCTTCCTTCTCTCCAGTACCTTATCCCCTGTCTCGTAACCCATCTCAAGCGCTTCGCGTGCCACGCTGATAATCTTAACCGCAGTTGCTTCGCCTATGCCTGCCACTTCAGCAAGCTCTTCTGGCATGCTCACTGCAAGCACTTCAAGAGAATCATAGCCAGCATCAAGTAGTTTGGAAGCAGTTGCCTCGCCTACGCCAGGCAGGTCGCTTACTGAAGTAATTTTTTTGTCTTTTTTCTTTTCAGGTGCTTCTTTCACAACAACGGCTTTTTCTCCCTTCAACTCCACTTGAAACTCATCTTCCGAATTCTTCATTCCATCACCTTCCGCAAGAGCCCTTATAGGGAAGGGCATTTTCGCTTTCTTAGTAGAAGAAACCCTCGTTGATTTATAAATGGTTTGGGGGTGTTTTTCCACTTCACTTGGTTGATATGATGTCTTTGACCACGCACTCCAGCTCGTTCGTCATTGGATTTCTCCTTGGAAGAACCACCATACGAAGCTTTTTCCCTAGCAACGCTTCCTTCTTGAGCTGGAGAATTGTCTCCGGGTCTACCGCAAAATCTCTGACTTCTAACAAATCCAGAGCCTGCTTTCCATAGAAAACGCATCGGAGCACGGACCCGTCGTCCACAACTGCACTAGCCATCGGAATCTCGCGGATTTCAGTGCTCCCGCACTCGCATGAGGGAGCCACGCTCCCCTCAGAGGGGCTACCGCCTCCTCTACTCCCACTAAGGCCCGCTC
>JACROM010000010.1 GCA_016214445.1 Microcaldota archaeon | reverse complement strand
GATAAGGAAAAGGGAGGGCGCAATACTGAAAAGCACGCGCGCAAAGCACGAGTGCCCCTCATGCGGAAAACGCAAGGTAAAAAGAGCCGGCTCAAGCCTCTGGAAGTGCAAGAGCTGCGGCACCACTTTCGCAGGGGGCTCCTACTCGCCCGAAACCGAAGCAGGCGCAACAGCCAAGAAAATAATAGAAACCGCCAAGGCTTGAAAGACCACCCCTTTTCTTTCCCTGAAAACGCGCAAGCGTTTTCGGGGCGCCGCGAAGCCAGCGAGGCTTTGTGTGCGTCGAAAAAAAAAGGTGCGGTCGTCCGCCAAAAGAAACTACTGAACGCACTCGGGATAAGACGGTGAAAACATGGGCTTCGTATGGTTCATTGGGCCACCCCTTTCTTTTGCCAAAAGAAAGGTGCGGCCGCCCTCCAAAGAAAAGCATCTAGCCAACGAATTAAACAGAACATGGTGAACGTATGGGTTTCGTATGGTTCGTTGCGGGTTTTGAAGACCTGAGCTACGAAAAAAAAGCCGAAACAACTGAAGAGGCAGCGGCGCTCTTGAGGGACGCCAAGGCAATAACCGAACGCAAGGTTTTCTGCTACGCGCCACTTGACCTGAAGGGAATCGAGGCGTTGGTGCCAAAAAACGTGGAAGACATACCAAGCCTGGCGCAGCACCTTTCCCGGATAAAACAGGGTGACCTGTCGAAAAAATTCGCCCCACTCGTAAAGTTCCAAATGCCGGAAGACGAAGCCAAGAGAAGCAAGGTGAAAGGCGACCCCGTTGATTTGGCGTGGGCCTACTACATGCACCTTCTCGCCAGGAAAATCAATCCCGCGCACGCGCCTCAAACATCCAAGACGGACAAAAAGGAGGCGCGGCTGGCTGCGAATTACGGCGACTGGACAATAGTCAAGAAAGTCAACCTCGGCTGGCCGGACAGGGAAATACTCTGCGGACTCCTCGGAATACAGCACACGTTGATACAGAAAACCCCTGAATTCAGCCAGAACTTCTCCGATTACGACGAGAAACTCGATCGCTTACTGGAAAGTTTCCCGGAACGGAAATCGTTCGCTAGGCTCCCTGAGATACTTAACGCTGTCGCGCACGCGGAAGAACTGAATACTGAAGACTTCGAACTCAAGGATTATGCCTTGACCAAAGCGCTTGCACGTGCTGGTTTTCCGCCGTATATCTCGAACGACGTCTTCTCCTCGCTTTATCCGGACCTGAAGATACCGAAGCCAAGAGGCAATTTCGGTTCCAAGAAGAAAAAGTAAGCCCCGCAGGGGGACGCAGTTGGAAGCGATTGGTCTTCCCGCGGTTGGAACCGACGGTTCCGAGAGAACCGTCGGAAAGCTCCAGACCAATCGCAAAGCCCGACTCCCCCCGCTGGCGCTTACTCCGCCTCGCACCCCCACCCCCTCTCGCGAAAGAAACTTCGACGGAAAGAAGAAAAAGTAAGCCCTGAAAGGAAAAGAAGCGAAAATAGAAAAAATGGGGGATCTGAGAAAGCGTCTTGGGGAACCCAGGTTCCCTGAATGATGCAAACCTGTCGGTTTGCAGCACGTGACAAACCTTTGGTTTGCCATCGACCCTTGGATTCACCTCCTCCTGCTCGAGCTAACGAATCAAAAAATGGGGGATCTGAGATTTGAACTCAGGTCACCAACTCCCGAAGCTGGTAGGATACCAGGCTACCCCAATCCCCCCTAAAACAAGGAAATATCTTTGGTAGCTTAATGCTTTAAAGAATATTCTTTTGAAAAAAACAGCCGAAACCTCCATTCACGCTACATGAACGGAATATTTATAAATTATGAATAACATATTCACACCATATGAATATCCGCGAGTTGCTTTCGACCGAAGAAAGGGAGAAAATACTCGGCCACCTGCTAGGGCACCCGGCTGAAAAAATAAACATGAACGCGTTGGCCAGAACCCTAAAGGTAAGCCCCGGCCAAGTGCACAAGTACGTCGCAATCCTCCGCAAGGAAGGTTTGGCCAAAAAGGACGGGTTCCGGGAAACGCCCGTCACACGCGCGCTCAGGGTGCTGTTCAACCTCAAGAAGATAAAGGAAGCAGGGCTGGTCGAGACCATGAGGCGACGGTTCCGCAAGGCAACCGGCATCGGCGTTTACGGAAGCTGGGCAGCTGGCACGAACGTGGAAAACGCGGACTTGGACCTGTGGCTTAAGATGCAGTTGGAACCTGGCGACCTTGAAATTGCAAGGGCAAGGAAAGAGGCGGAAAAAAGAATCGGCGCGCCAGTTGACTTCACGATTGCAACCCCGGAGCGCCTTGAACGGTTCAGGGAAAAAAGCGATGCCTTTTATTTCTCCCTCTACCACGGCATACTGCTGTGGGGTGAAGACCTTTGATTGACTTCGAAGACTGCTTAAAGGCCGGGTTTCTGCGGAAAATTCCTCCGTCGCCAGCGCAGGCGAAAGAACAGCTTGAAAAAGCGAAAGTGCTGCTGGAAGAGGCCAAAACACTCGTAAACAAGGCGCCCAACGCAGCGGTACTGACCGGCTACGCAGCTGCATTGGATGCCGCAAGAGCAATATTGTTCAACGACGGGTATAGGGAAAAAAGCCACGCATGCGTCGCAAGATACCTGGAAGCCAAATACTCGAAAGAAATCGGCAAAAACATGATAATGATGCTGGACGAATACAGGAACAAAAGACACAAAACCCAGTATGCAAGCGACTATTACCCAACCGTGCAGGAAGCGAAACGCATAGTCGCATTTGCTGACGAATTCATCTCCCGTATCGAAGAACTGATTTAAGTTCGAATTTTCAGGATGCGCCGTTATTTCCCGTCTGGCAAGTGTCCTTTTTCCCTGGCAACGCTCAAAATATACTCGGTTACTTTGTCAATTGGTCCGTCTTTGAAAAATTTTCGAGCGTCAGCTTCAAGGTGATTTTGAGCTGATGAAGCTACAAGATGTATCGGAGTGACTCCTAACACATGCTTAGCGAAGAGTAACAGTACTCTTCCATTTTCTCTTGACGTGGAAAGGGGATTCTGACCTAAGTTGTATCCGAAGCATTGTACGTCATAAAGTTGGTGTCCTTCGTGGAACCACTCTAACATTTCTTCCTCACTGAGCCAAATGGGTTTTTCGGGGATTTTAAGATACTGTTCTGCCAGCACAACGCCGAACTGCATTTGTTTGAGAAGCGCCAACGCGTCCTGAGCTATTGGGCGACGAAACCACTTCGCCTTAACGCCTATTTTTTTCGTTTCCGCTTGCAAGTTCTGGTAGTATGTTTCGTCCTTGCCGGCGTAGAGAATTCGAAATGGTTCGGACGCTTTTTCCATGCAAGGGAGTCGATATAGGCACTTAAAAGCGTTTCTTTGCAGGTTGCGGGCGCTTCCCCTATCTACTTTCTAACCCCCGCGGTCAGTCTCTCTCAAAAGCCCTTTTAAACACTCTCCGTTAAAATCCGTAAAGCGCGGCCGTGGTCTAACGGTTTGATTTCAGCCTTCCATCTAAGCCCCGGGGGTTCCACCCCCTGGCGCTTAGTCCGCCTCGCCCCCGAAATAGCTCGAAGGCATCAAAGGTTGGAGAAAGCTGAGGGACCGGGTTCGACTCCCGGCGGCCGCATTGAGCTTTGCGATTGAGTTGAGCTTTCCGACGAACGAAGCTTTGCGATTGGTCTGGAGCTTTCCGACGGTTCTCTCGGAACCGTCGGTTCCAACCGCGGGAAGACCAATCGCTTCCAACCGCTCTCGTTGGTTCCAACCGCTTCGACCATCGCTTGCAACTTTGCCAACAGCCCAGCTCCTGCTTCGCAGAAACCTCCGCTTTTGGACTTCGGAGGCTATTGGAGTTTTATAAGGACTTCTACGGCGCCTGGGATTTCAAGTCTCTCCTTTGACATTTTACTCTGGGTTCGGCGCAGACTTTGGCCGGACAAAATTATATTAAATAGGATTAAATACTAGTCGATTTTATATTTTAACATGATTACATGAAAACCCCCTTCATCTATAATTGTTGTTTGGAGGTGGTTTGGAGTGCAATTCGTGGGAATGGACACGCATAAAGAATTTTCGCAAGTGTGCGTTATGGACGAAACAGGGAACGTGTTGTTGAACGAG
>JACROM010000009.1 GCA_016214445.1 Microcaldota archaeon | reverse complement strand
GGTATTCCTGGAGCGAACGGATGAAGCAATAAACCATCACCGCCAACGCGATGACGTACGCAATCTGCCAGAGGGAGGGCATGTCTTTGCTACGGAATGGGCGTTATTTAAGATTGCGGCCTCATGCAAAACCAATTAAAAAGAGAACGACATTTTTATATTATGCCTACGGACGCCCCACTGATACTTTCCAAGCTTAAGAGAATTCCTCAAAGCCCCAGTCTGATTATAATAAACGAAAGAGAAGGCGGAATTTTACGCCGGACGAGAGGCGGACTTTTTGCGACGAACTTGTCAGACCGGCTTAAAACTGAGATAGGCATTGAACCTATAAGCATACGAACCAAAGAAATAGGCGGCATCCACGACGTCATCAGGTTAATCCACGACGCACTGAATAACGCAATAGGATCGGACAGCAGGGGCAACCAAGTTAGCGCAGGTTTGGGGCAACCAGTAATATTACGCGGGTCTTTTACCGATGAGCAGTTGAAACGATTGAAAAGCGCAACGTTACCATACAGGATAGAGCCGATAATCGCGGATATTTCGAAGAAAGTCAAAGTCAAAGAAGTAGCAAAAGAAGTCGTAGAAAAGCACACTGCTAAAAAGGTGACAGAAGAGGAACTTAAGACATTGGACCGCAAGGTGGCGGCCGCGCCGTTCCCCGACCGTGCAGCTTACGAAATCTGCAGCTTCCTTCACAAGTACCTTCTTGAAGGACCAAGCGAAAAAACACACACCGAAGGCTCCACGTCATTGGCTTTAGTTGGCCGGCAGAGCTCGTCATCGCTGGTCATGTCCACCCGGCCCGACCCGTTTTCCACAGGCGAACAGGAAGACGACCCCAACGTAGACTACCTCACGTATAAAGCGGAAATAGGAAGCGGTGAAAAAACGAAACTACCGCGAATGAAAGTGGATGACGACCAGTTCAGAATCACGAGAATATTTAGGGGAAAAGAGAACAACGTTGATGAAAATGGAGAACCGACTGACGTACTAACAACCCGCCTTTCAAAGCAGCCCAAAAGAAAAAAATTCATTGACCAACGGCTAGGATACACTCCCCGCACGGAAGGAGTACTTTTTTTAGGCCGTATTCCAGATCACATAAGGGAAGCTTACGAGATTTACATGGATGTACCAGAACATCCTATAGGCGCACTTCACTTCTACCGAAACAAACCCCTGACAAGAATAGCGTTCGAGCACATGAAGGAAATAGTTGGCCGGACGCCGCTGGTAGAAAAATTCCTTGACCTGTGGAAGAACGAGGAAATGCGCTACCACACGAACGCGGGCGCGGCGTTTGATTTGAAACGCCTTGAAGCGCATGACCCTTATACAAAAGGCCATTCACAGAGGGTAGCGAAACTGACCGAAATTATAACGAGAAAACTACTCCAAAACCATTACGAAAAAACCGGCAAATGGCTTTTCAGCCGGGAGCAGTTCAGCGCGGTACTGTGGGCAGGCCTATTGCATGACGTAGGCAAACTCGGAACTCGGGCAGAAACGCTGCAAAAAAAGGACCTCCTGAATGACGAAGAATTTAAGGAAATAAGAGAACACCCGGATAACGCGAAAACAATCCTGTTGCCTAAGCGCGTTGGCAGATTCATAAGAGACGCGGCAATCCACCACCACGAAAAAATGAACGGGACCGGTTATCCAGATGGCCTGAAAGGCGAGCAAATCCCGTTAATCGCGCGCATAGTAGGCGTCGCAGACGTCATGGACGCGTTCTTAACCGAACGTGATTACGTCCGCACGATTAAGAGAGACCATAATGGAAACCTCGTCGGCAAAAAACAATACTCGTGGGAATCCATAAAGGAACTCGTGAACAAGTGGACTGTAGAAAAAAACGAGTACGACCGCGGGGTTGTTGACGCCGCGCTTTCTATAACGCCTGAAGAATTGACTGATGCCTACGGTGACTACAAATCCCCATCCGGAAAAAAACTGTTGTTGAACAAAAACCAAGAAGGTCCGTGGGAGATTAAAAAGGCTTCAAAACAGCAGAAGCCTTCGGGCTTGGCCAGACTCAGAGAATTTTTTAACCGCACAAAATCCTTTTTCGGCCTTAACCGTATTAGAGAACTGTTTGGCAAAAAAAGCGGATAACCCATGTTTCTCGGAGCATCGTTGAAGCCCACTGAAGACATTTACGGGCAGGTCGGGCTTTTTGCTTCCGAAGGCTTTGATTACGTTGACCTGCCTTTCGACTATCCTATGCATGCGGAATCGTTCGACGCTTCCAAGCTGAAGGACGCGCTCGCTGAAAACGGGCTGAAGCTGCACGGCCAGACTCCGGTGATGCTGCCTTTCGGTTCGCCTTACCCGGAAGTAAGGGAAAACGCAGTGAGGATTGCAATCGCATCCGCCAAGGCGCTGAAGGAAGCAGGGGCGTTGAGCGTGGGAATCCACCCGGATCCCGCGTATTTTTTCCTTGAGGATCTGTTCGGGTGGAACCGGGACTCCTTCGCGAAAGTGGGGAAGGAAGCTGGCTCTTTGCTGGTGGAAACCCTTTACGGCCCGCCTTTCAACTCCCTTGAAAACATCCAAAAAATCACTTCGCTCGACATGATAGTGGATGTTGGGCATATCCACATCGGCGAAAAGGATTACGGTTCGTCATTGAAGGATTTCCTCGGGTCCGGCAAAGTCAAACACTTCCACCTTTCCGACAATTCGGGTTTGAGGGACGACCACCTTCCGCTCGGGGAAGGCACGATAAACTGGGAAAAAGTAAAGCGCACGCTGGAAGAGCACAATTACTCTGGCGGAGTGACTTTTGAGTGTTATAGAACTGGCTCAGAAGGGATAGTGGATTCGAAAAAGTTTTGGGAAGCGCTTTAGGATTGCAACCGTTCAAGCTTCCCTCTTATTCTGTCAATGTTTCTCTGCTTTTGCACGCCGAACTTTTTCTTAGCCGCAAAAGTGTGCCACTGGTGCGCAGCCAGAAGCGCTAACAAACGCTCTAAACTCTCCTGTTCTCCAATTTGGTTCCGATACAGTCTGTTCTCTTCCAGAAGGTAGTCTCTGTTCCTCCTGAAAAAGCACGTTTGGCCGAAGTTTGCCGTATCAGCGTCGCACATGAACTTGCCTATCCGGCTCTTCGGGTTCTGCCACTTGGTTTCGAGCGTCGGGTGGGGCACCATTTCTGTTTCCGAAATTGCCTTGCACCCCTGGTCCAAGTCGCGCTTGCGCGTCAGCCCGAGCCCGGGTAGAAAGTGCCGCGCGATTTCGGCGCTTAGTTTCGCGTGGCCCTCTTTGTCGGAACGAGCAATAAGGGCGAGGTCGTGGAACAGCGAGAATATTTTGGTTAGCCAGACTTCGCGTTCGGTAACCCGCCCTGCCGTCTGTGCTTCTCGCGCAATTTTTTCCGCAGTGGCGTCGACTTCGAACGGGTGCTTCGCATCGTGGTAGTGGAGGCGCGGGTCGGCTGTTTCCATCTCTTTCCTGACGAACGCCTCCGCTTTGCGGTAAACGGGCTCGTATTGCGCACGCACACTTGCTTTCCTGACCGGAGACTCATAAACCATGGATTGACTTCTGCAACCGAATTAATATATTTGCCGACGGCGAAGGAAAGCGTATGGCGGAATACGAGTTCCAGTGGGGCGGCGCGCACACGCTGTTTTCCATATACGACCGGTCGTGTTGGAGCTACGGGCCCTACGTATTCGGCGAACCGGCCAAAGTGGACTATGTGGCGATAGGCGAAAACACCAACGTGGACGCCTACCTCTCCAAGGAAATGGTGGACGAATGGGAAGAAATGGCGGAGAGGCTTCTTGACAGGGGTTTCGCGGAGGAAATGCTGAAGCGTTCCGAAGGGGAGAGGAAGAAAACGGACGGTTTTTTTGAAATCTTCCGCGAAACCGACTTGCCGTCAATTGAAAACACGCAGGTGTGGGCGAAAATAGACGAACTATGCTGCTTGATACGGGAAGTTGGAAAATATTTTTCGGCAACGCAGGACGCGAGCACGAAGCCGCTTGAAAAGAAGCTCAGGCAGGCGTTGGAGGGGAAGGATTTTGCGTTGCTTACGATGCCTGTCGGCGTGGATATCATAGGAAAGGAGCGGGCAGACTTGATGAGGCTCGCAATGAAGGAAAGCGTTTCCGACGGCGACATTTTGGGGCACGCGGAAAGGCACGCATGGATTTTCTATCAGGCAATCGACAAAGCCAAAAACATCGCATTCCTGAGGAAACGAGTTGAGGAAGAGAAGCGGAAGGGAAGCATTCGGAAGAGGATGGACGAAGCTGCAAACGAGAAAAGGGAGTTGAAAGAAAAGCAGGAAGCGGTTTTCGCAGGAATGGACGAAGAAGCGGTATGGCTGTGCAGGCTGTTCCAGCTGCTTGCGACCGAACGCCTTGAGCTTAAGAGCTGCTGGGCAGGAGCGGAGTGGAGGTTTCTGCCCTTGTTCAAGGAGGCTTCCAAGAGGACCAGCATCGCCTTGACGGACCTGCTTTACGCCTACACTTTGGCGGACATGAGGGAAGCATTGGTTGAAGGCAAACAATTGGATTCAACTGTGGCGCAGGAACGCAAGAAATTGTATGCAGTTCGGAGAACAAGCGGAAAGCCGAAGCTGTATTCATCTTCTGAAACCGAAGAGTTGAGGAAAGAACTCGGTTTGGGGAAGACCGAAAACGTTTCGGAAATCAGGGGGGCTGTAGCGAATCCGGGAAAAGCAAAAGGCCGCGCTTACGTCGTGAAAGTGATGGGCGTGGACCAGCTTGCTGAAGATGAGGCGAAATTCAGGGACGGCGACGTTCTCATCACGACGATGACGCAGCCTTCCCACGCCGCTTTGGTGCAGAGAAGCGCGGCAGTGGTGGCGGACGAGGGCGGGATGTCGAGCCACGCATCGGTGATAGCAAGGGAGTTCAACAAGCCGTGCATTGTAGGGGCGAAGATTGCGACGAGAATTATCAAGACCGGCGACTTGGTTGAGGTTGATGCGGATAACGGTGTTGTTCGCAAGCTCCAAAACCAATAGGCGGCGAGGATACCTTTGGCATCAGGCCAAAGGAGGAATCGTCGGGGATGTCTGAAGGGGATGTGTAACGCCATCAGCATATCAAGGGGATACCGCAGCCATCCGAGCCATCAGGCGAGGGAGGCTGCGGAGGATGTCATTCGCAAGGGAGACGGAGTTGGTTTTTCCGGGTGGTTTTAGGGGGCCTTTCCCGCTGAAGAACCTCGGCCTAAAGGCCGAGGCTTCTACCAGATTCGCAAATCTATATAGCCCGATGAACCGAACGGCAACCCAAGCAAGCAGTTGGAAGCGATGGTTCCCGCATTGGAACCATCGCAAAGCTCCGGCGGCTTGGGATTGACGTGGGGTTCAAACTTGCCGATTGATTTCCGTATAAGGTTCAGGTTGCAGCTCTTGTTGTCAGTGCACCACTTCTGGCAGTCCTCGGCCAACTTTTTCTCCGAATATGCGAGTCCGCATGCTTCGCAGACATATGCCGTCCTAACCATGTTTTGCCCTCTTTTAGATTTTGCGACTCGCGGTAAGGGCCGCGTTTCGCTCAGGGTTCAATCTTGCTTTTTGCTGCCCGGATGTGGGCTGCTGTCTTCTGCGAAATAACCGCCTGGCCGTCAGCCTTGTTTTCTTCGGCGGATATCATTGCCGAGGGCGACATCAGCGCGGCCATCGCCCTTGGGTAAAACGAGCCCAGAAACACTGCCACGTTCTTCAGCGCGTGCGAATCTTCCTTTAGGTGGCAGAGCTCGTGGATTACTACGGCCTCAAGTTCTTTCTTTGATAATACTTCGAGCATTCCGACCGACACGAATATGGTGGGCTTGAGGCCACGGACCGAATAAGCTTCAGGCTTGCCGGAGTCGACTACGAGGACGTCCGGAGCAGCCATGCCCATTTCCCTTGCGCAGCTTCGGACCATCTTCAGGGTGCGCGCGTCAGCAGGGAGCCCGCGGGCCCGATGCAGTAATGGGACTACGAACAGGCCTCCGGCCAAAGCAAGAATTGCGGCTATCGGGATAGTGAAAAGCAATGAGCGGGTGAGGCTGACTTCGCACATGCCGAGCTCCTTGCATGTAAGCGAAGCCGCGAAAAATACTATGGGAAATAACAGGAAAGCCAGATGCCCGTAAAGAAAAGCAGTCTTCGCGCGTGCGGAGAAGGCGTTGTTTCGCGAGGCGAGGACCAGCGCCAAGGCAACAAACAAGCTTGCCCCGACCAGAGTCATTTTGGTCCCGTCGGAGAGGAAAGCCGCCGCGGCCTGTATCACGTGCTCTGACATCCCGAACATGAGTAATAGTATTATTTTTGGTATTTCTCATTAAAATAGGCTACTGCTGCGCTGCCGAAACGCTCAACCAGCCGGTCAACTGCCTCTTTCACAGTAGCCTTGCCGTACTCCTCTTTCGTCATTTGCGCGAAGTATATGTAACTCAAGCCGCCTCGGCCAGTTGTGATCTTGCGGCCCACCAACTTTCGCTGGTAAAGGCGGTCAAGCGTCACTGCCACGCTCGTTTGCGCGCACGGGTTCTTGTCCTTGATTTTCTGGTAGATGTCGCGCACCTTGGATTCGCCCCCGCCTGTTTGCCAGATGGCTTCCAGGATTGCCGATTCCAAAGGACTAAGGGTTTCCTGCACGATGTCGAGTTGTTTGACCATAAGCTGTTTATTTGCCCTTCCAACCTTTTTAACCGTTTCTATGCTGAAAAGTTTTACGGCCCACGAAAAGCTATTTAAAGGCTACCGTTACAAATGTGTGAAAGTTTTACTAAATCAAAAGAGCATTACTGGATGAGTGAGCCCAGTGTGCTGGAAACTTTGGGGGAACAAACCGTGGGCAAAATTCCATCTTCATCGCATCTCCAAGAAGCACTGCCATTTGTCTTGCTTGGTTTGTTGCTGGCAGTGGCAGCGTTTTCACTTGTACAGGTTTACGAGCTGAAAACCGCCCTGATCCAACGGACAACAGTTCCAACGCCTGTGCCTCTGCCTGCTTTGCAAATAACAAAACTGCTCAGCACGTCATGCGCGGAATGCTGGAGTCCTGACGCAGTAGCGGGCGAATTGGCGCGCCAAGCAAATGCAACCATTGAAACGGTGTCCGTCCAAACTACCCAAGGCCAGGAATTGGTAAGAAAGAACGCAATATCCAAGGTGCCAACTCTCATCGTAACAGGCCAAACCGGCGATTCCCGGCTCGCGTCCTTCTTTGCGCAAGGATGGCGGGCCAGTGCCGATGCCCGGATTTTCGTTGCGCAGGAACCGGTGTATTTCAACCCGTTGACTTATGAAGTGACTGGAAAGGTATCGATCCAGTATGTAGTTGACCCGGCCTGTGGGGAATGCGCGGACATCGGGCAGCTGGGCAAACAGCTCAAGAATGCGGGAATTTATATCGACTCCGAGCAGACCGTCAACTCCACGTCGCAGAAGGGAGCCGAGCTGGTCAAAAAATACTCGCCGTCTTCCTTGCCGTTCGCCGTTCTGTCCAAGGACATAGGCGCGTATACGCGCGTTGCCGAATCCTGGAAACAGGTCGGTTCTGTCGAGCCTGACGGGTTTTTCGTCTGGCGTCAGGCCATTCCGCCCTACATAAACACCACCACCAACAGCATCGTCGGCTTCGTCAGCCTTGTCGAACTGGAAGACAAGGATTGTAGGGAATGCTACAACGTTTCCATACACGAAACCATACTGGCCAACCTGGGCGTAGTGGTCCGCAACGTGAGCCGCGTGGAAATCAGCAGCCCGCAAGGAAAGGCGGTTGCGTCCGCGTACAACATCACGCAAGTGCCTACTGTGCTGGTATCGTCCGACGCGCAATACTATCCTTCGTTCCTGCAAATCTGGTCCCAAGTAGGCTCGCGGGAGACCGACGGGACGTTCGTGTTCCGCAACATGCAGGCTTTGCCGAATGCGACAGTTGCAAATGTCACGAGCCAGACCAAGGCGTAGGGCGAAGCATTACAACCAATGTCACGAGCCCAGCGCAAGTGACGCAATATTCGCGCTAAGGCAACATCCGCCTATGAACGCGAAGCGTTACAGCCAATGAAAAGGTATATATAGTTGATTGTTACAAAGCATGTAAAGCTTTTCGAGAGGTGTTTTAATGACAGGGCATCAAGACCAAAAAACGCACGAGCACGAAAACGCAGGTCACGCGCACAAGGAACACGCGCACCATGCCGAAACCGTGGAAAAGGCCCGTTGGGCCACTGCCGCCTTCCTGCTTATCGGGCTAATCGTAATAGTTACCGCCTACAACCAAGTTCAGATTTCAGACGTAGGGTACGGGATCGCGAAGCTTTCGGCCGCAACAACATTGGCCGTGTCCGCTCCCCAGCAGGCTAAAACCACTGCCGCAGGAAACGGCGGCAGCCAATTGTCGCAGGCCAGCATCCAAGCGCTGGCTGACGAGGTCATTCCGAAGGGAGTCCCGAGAACGTACGGCACCGAACTGAAGGTGTCCTATGACGACCCGGTTGCTGCCATGACGATAATGGCGCCTCTGGATGACGGCACCCAACTTAATTCCGAACAGCTGCAACGCTACACCAGAATCACTTTGCAGATTTCCTGCGAGTACTGCTGCGGCGCGGAATCAATAGTATTCCCGAACGGCCATGCGGCCTGCGGGTGCCAGCACTCCTATGTGATGCGCGGTTTGGCGAAATACTTGATTACGACGCACGGCACCGAATACTCCGACGAGCAAATACTGGAGGAATTGGGCAAGTGGAAAACTCTGTTCTTCCCCAAGCAGATCCTGTTGAAGGCGATAGAGTTCAAGACAGCCGGCAAACAGGTCAACACTATTGACCTGACGTCGAACAAGTACCGCGGGTTCAAGGCGCAGGCAACCGCATCAGCGGGCGACGCGTCCGGAGCCGGCGGGTTGGGCGGCCTGCCCAACATGGTGGGCGGCTGTTAATAGCGAATAACGAAAATATCTGTACTTTTTAAGGCTCCTTTTACGAGGCAGCCAAAGTACGATTATTTTTGCAATCAGCTATAAAACATAACGGAGAGGTGTTTGGATATATGGATAAGTTTTTGGTGTTGTCGATATTGGCCGGGCTGCTCCTGGTCACTTCAATTGTCCAAGCGGTGGAGCTCGGCGGCATAAAGCAGAGCCTTTCGAAGACCGGCCTCGTTACGGCAACTGCGGCAAGCGGCGGCGTTGCAGCCGCACCAGCTGCCCAAAGCGGGGGCGAGACGTACGAGCAGATGATGCAGCGCATGCATCCAGAACAGTTCGCCCAGCAGCAAACCCAGCAGGCGTCTGCTCCGGCCGCAGTTGCGAACCTGCCGAACATGGTCGGCGGATGCTAAGGGGGACAGAGGTGAAAACTGCATGGGAATGGAAACGTGCGCGAAATGCGGCAAGCCTTTCTTGTCCTGCTGCGGCGATACCGGCAAGAATTGTTTCGAATGCGAGCCGAGGCAGAAAGGGACGTGTTCCATAGAGAAGAAAGGAGGCAAAAAACATGGATAAGCTTCTCATATTAGGCATCGTGGTCGGGTTGTTGGCAGTTGCAGGCATAGCGCAGATTGCATTCGCAAGCGGAAGCCAGAGCATCACCGGAAAGGTCACTTCTTCCACAGTTACGGCAACTCCACAACAGCTTGCGCAACAGTCCCGGCAGGCATCTGCTCCGGCGGCGGTAGCCAACCCCATTACCAACCTGCCCAACATGGTAGGCGGATGCTGAAACCGTAGTCGGCGGTGGAGCACAAAGCGCGGACAGCCAAGAACCCAAGCAAGCAGTTGGAAGCGATGGCCGAATCGGTTGGAACCGACGAGAACAGTTGGAAGCGATAAAGCAAGACGAGACCCCGCCAGAGAGAACATGCGTTGCACAGTGGAAAAAGGAGAACGTGATGGCGGTTTTTGAAGATGCAAGCCCTCACCCGAAAGGACAACGCGTTGCATGGCATTGTAAAAAATCGTGAAAAAAAGTCGTGAAAGGTGAAAATAGTTTATGCGCCGTTTGATGTACGTGGTACTTCTGTTTGCGCTCCTCGCGCCCATTGCTTCCGCAGCCACAACAAGGGCGCTGATTTACAAGAGCGACGCCTGCAGCCACTGCGCACCCTACCTGGGAAAGCTTTTCCCGGTGCTTGAGGCGGCGGGGATACGCGCAGACCAGACGGAGGTACGCGACTTCATCAACAATCCCGAGCGCCGCAAGGAGGTCGCGTTGCTGCAGGAAAAGTACGGCGTCCCGCTGACAATGCAGGGCCACATGCTTACTGTGATAGACGGCACCTACGTCCTCGAGGGCCATATTCCGCTGGCCGCGGTCGAAAGCCTGCTGAAGGGACCGAAGCCGCAGGAACCGGTTATACTTTACCAGGACTCCATGGCGTCCAACGTCGTCACCTACGAGATGCTGTCCGGCGGCCAAAAAAGGGAATGCACTACCGCAGAGACGCCCTGGGACTGCCAGGCTAAAACCCAGTCAGCGTTGCCCGACGACCTGCAGAAATTCCTGCTCCCTGGCCTGCTGGTCGTAATTGCGGGAGTGGTAATCGGCAAGTACGGATTTGGAAAGTGATGAAAAATGGTTGACTTCATCGAGCTCGGCCCGCTGGTGATATCGTCAGGCTTCCTTGATGGCATCCACCCCTGCGGTTTCGCCGTGCTGCTTTTCTTCATCGCTTTCCTCCTATACATCAAACGGTCGCCCTCCCACATCCTGACCATGGGCGCGGCCTACATCGCAGGAGTGTTCCTGACTTATTTCCTCATAGGCCTCGGCATCCTCAAGGCGGTTTCCCTGTTTCCAGGCCACTTCTTCGCGATATTCGGCTCGCTGCTGCTCGTGGTGATAGGAATCATCAGCATACTCGACGGCTTCCGCGGCACCGAAACCATGGTGATACCAAAGGTCGCGAAACCCCTCATAAACGACACCATCCAGAAGGCCACGCTACCGGCAGCGTTCGTGGCAGGGCTCCTCGTAGGATTGTGCGCGTTCCCTTGCGCCGGCGGCATATACCTCGCGGTGTTGGGCCTGTTGTCCGCAAAAGCCAGCTTCTGGGACGGCGTTCCTTACCTCGCGCTGTACAACCTATTCTTCGTTATGCCACTCATCCTTACGCTGGTATTCGCGTCCAACAAGAAGGTGTTGGACAAGATAGACTCGCTTGAAAAACAGAACCGGAGGAAATTCAAGTACATGTTGGGTGCTGCCGCAATAGCTTTGGCGGCGTACATCTTTTATGCGGTGACCGTATGAAGCGTCCGGCAAAACAAAGTGGAAATACAATGAAGAAAGGCAAAGCCGGCGAAGGCAAACGAACCACGAGAAATTATGGCCGTGAAGGCCGGGCAGCAAGGCAAAGCGATGCCAGCAAGTTTCCGGATTCTGGATTTTGGCGCGTCGCCAGCCGCTCGGTAGGACTGACCGCAAGGCAAAGCGACCGCAACAAGAGCAGGCAGATGCAGGGAACCGGCAAGGCAACGAAAGGAAAACAGCGGACCGCCGAAAACCAGCGCCAGTACCCGCGCGGCAGTACGAGCGTGCTCGATTATTTCGAGCGGCACGACAAGTTGGCCGGCACCCTTGCTGCGGCCTTTTTGCCCTTGTTCTATTTTGCAATACTTGGCGCCATAGGCGGAATTCCCCACGCGTTGCTGCAGCTTTCATCCATGGCGCCCTGGATTGCCGCGCTTTCAGTTGGTCTCGGCTTGCAGGCGCAGCTTTATTTCCGGCTCAAGCGGCTGCACCGGAACGGAAGCGCAGATGCCAAGGGAATTGCTGCTGCAGGGGGCGTTTCGACTGGCGCGATGCTGGCCTGCTGCGCGCACCACGCTTCCGACGTCCTGCCTGTTTTCGGCCTTGCAGCGGCTGCGTCAGTGCTCGCCTATTACCAGGACTTCTTCCTCCTGTTTGGCATCCTGTCAAACGGCGCGGGGCTTTTGTACATGCTGTCGTGCTACCAGAAAACCGGCCTGAAAACCGGCGGCTTTTTGGATTTGCTCTTCCGGACGGACTTGAAGCGCGTGCTCCCGTTTTATCTCGTCTCGTCGGCTGCGTTGCTGTTGGTGTTTTTGTTCAGGCTGTTTGCGAACGGTCCAAAGGTGGTTTAGGATGGAAATGAAATACATTGAATACGGGATTGTCTTCCTCGCGGTTGTTGCACTGTCATGGGCTTTTCTTTTACAGCCAACAGGGCACCTTCCGGACAAGTACGCAAGCTGTCTTAGGCAAGTCGAGCCGGCTCTTCTGCAGAAGGCAACAGGAAAAACGTTGCAACAGATAATCGGGGGATAAGGCAAGCCGCAAAAATAAGACAACGAAATTGTTGCTGTTTGCTATAACTCAATCAGGGGGATATTGATGTTAGAATCGTTGAAAAACAAGTTTGAATCGTTGCGGCACAACCATGTCTTAATGATGGCCTTGTGCATTGGCCCGTTGCTGGTCATCGGTATAGCGTACACGCTCGGCTTCCGCAGCCCGTTCCTGTGGCCTGCAGCCTTGGTGTTGTGCGTCGGCTCGCATTTGTTGATGATGTCTGCTCACACCGGCGACGGAAAGAAATCGTGCCATTAACCGGAAGGGGTGCTTGATATGGAATTGAAGGAAATTGCAATCTGGGCAGGCTTCGCTGTCGCATTTGGGGCGATGTGGGTTGTGATGCACCCTGCTGCGCCCAAATGAGCTGGAAAACGAATACGTTGTAAGGGGGTGAGAAGATGGTTGGTCCGAAGAAACGGAAAGGCGGCGGATGCTGCTGAACGCAAGGCGGCGGGGGCTGCCGGAAGCTATGGAGATGCTATGATACGGCGGTAACTAACGGGTGCGCCGTCCTATGGCGGCCCGCGAAAATGTGGCGACCGCAAAAGTTTCCCGAAACTTTCGCGGCTCGCTATAACGTGAGCTACGTGAGCCGCGCACTGCCGTAACTTGGGATTATAAAGGAATATTCGTTAATCGATAATAAGGTGATGTGGATGGTTAAGGAAGGTACGATGAAATTGGACGGAAATGCAGCAGGTAAGGCACTGGCTGCGGCGATAGGCGCGTTGTACGTGGTATGCTACGCTGGCTTCTACGTTTTCGGGGACGGCATGATGAAGTTAGGGAAGTATCTCTTCCACGGCGTGGCTCTTGAAACGCAGCCCCTGAGCTTGGCTAACGCTGCAATTGGTTTGGTCGCGTGGCTCGCAGTAGGCTTCGCAGCAGGATACGCCTTCGCGTGGCTGTACAACCGCTTCTCGAAGTGAGTTTTCGTGCAAGCAGGCGGCGGCTGCGTTATAGCAGTTGCAAGCGGCCCCTGTTTTTTTATTTTTTCCGGAGAATATAGCGAAATGCGGAAGTATTGGAACAAATAATCGCAGAATGATTGCATATAGCAGTCCACGAAAATAAGACGACTAAAGAGTCGTGGACTGCTATCTACCAAACGGCGCGAAAGTGATGCAAACCGTTTTATCGGTTTGCAGCACGACGCAAATTCCGCATGGAATTTGCGACGCCACACAAACCGCTAGCGGTTTGTGCTGTGTTGCAAGCCACCCAAAGTGGCTTGCATCATCTCGCAAGACTTTCGCGGTTTGGTATAGCAAACAGAGTGGTGAAAAACATGCCAAAAGACCCGGTTTGTGGGATGGACGTTGACGAAAAGAAAGCGGTAACGTTTGTGAAAGATGGAAAAACACATTACTTCTGCAGCGGCAGTTGCAAGGAAGTGTACGCGGGCACGGGCGAAGCTGCGGAGTCCGATCGGGGCATGCAGAAAGTGGACGTGCTTTCCAAGTCCAACTCTTCTGGCAAAACCGGGAAAATCGCGCTAAGCATCGCAGGCATGCATTGTGCATCCTGTGCGCAGAACATAGAAAAAAAACTTAGGAAAGAATATGGAGTGCTCAAAGCGAGCGTGAGTTATTCAGTTGGCAAAGCTTCAGTTGAGTACGAACCAGGAAAAACTTCTGACAAAAAGCTTGCAGAAGTGGTAAATAAGCTTGGATATAAGGCGTTTTTCAGCGCTCCGGAATCAGAAGGATTCGCAACCGACCCGGTCTGCGGCATGCGCGTAAGCACGGCGAATTCCATAAAAAAACAGTTTGACGGCAGAATACATTATTTCTGCAGCGAGGAGTGCGTAAGAAAATTCGAATCCCCGGAGGACGAGCTAAAGGGCATGAAACGCAGGGTAACCCTGGCCCTGTCGGGAGTCCTCATCATTGCCGCGCTGCGCGTCATAGCAACCTTTGCTCTTGCTGCAGGAGTCACGCTGATTACATGGGCGCCCATACCGTGGCTTCCCTGGTTTACCTGGGGTTATTGGCTCTTCTTGCTCACCACGCCAATCCAGTTCATTGCCGGTTGGACGTTCTACAAGGGGGCATATGATGCGCTTAGGAACAGGGTCCTGAACATGGACTTCCTGATCGCAATGGGCACTTTGACTGCTTGGGCGTTCAGTTCTTTCGTGCTTTTCTTCCCGGGCTTCCTGCCTGTAGCAGAGAAGGACGTCTATTTCGAGGTTTCGGCCGTAATAATAGCGTTTGTGCTTCTCGGAAAATTCATGGAGGACTACATAAAACAGCGAACATCAGCTGCGGTAAGAAAGCTTCTCGACCTCCGTCCAAAAACAGCGCACGTGATGCGCGATGGTAAAGAGGTCGAGATACTTGCCGAGGAAATCATGACGGGCGAAATTGTCGTCGTCCGGCCGGGAGAAAAGATAGCTGTTGATGGGATGGTGGTAGACGGCGAGAGCAGCGTTGACGAATCCATGATAACAGGAGAAAGCATTCCCGTGATGAAAAAGAAGGGAAGCGAAGTAATAGGCGCCACAATGAACAAGCACGGTATGCTAAAATTCAAGGCAACGAAAGTCGGCTCCGAAACCGCGCTCATGCAGATAGTAAAGATGGTGGAGGAAGCGCAGGCGTCAAGCGCACCCATCCAGAGGATTGCAGACAGGGTAAGCTCCTATTTTGTCCCTGCGGTAGTTGCAATCGCCTTGCTTTCTTTCACGGGTTGGTGGCTCATCGGCGGAAACTTCACGATGGCGATTCTGACTTTCGTGGCCGTCCTCATAATATCCTGCCCGTGCGCACTCGGAATTGCAACCCCCGCCGCGCTCATGGTGGGGGTCGGCAAAGGGGCGGAAGCAGGCATACTGATACGCGGCGGAGAATATTTGGAGCGCGCACACAAACTGCAGACCGTTGTTTTCGACAAGACAGGAACACTTACAAAAGGGGAGCCGGAAGTCACTGACGTTGTTCCCGCAGGCAAATACGGCGAAAGGGACGTACTGCTCATCGCCGCTGCAGCCGAATCGGGTTCCGAGCACCCCCTTGCCGATGCAATAATTCGCGAAGCAAAAAAAAGGCGGGTTGCAATCCAAGATGTTTCGTCCTTTGAAGCGGTAAGCGGAAAGGGCATAAAGGCAAGACTTGGAAAAAAAACCATTGCGGTCGGAAACAGGAAGATGATGTCCGACCATATGGTGAGGATATCCGGCAATGTCGAGGACAGGATACAGTCTCTCGAGCATGATGGAAAAACAGTCGTGATAGTTTCAACGGACTCGGTTCTCGCCGGGCTGGTTGCAATAGCAGATTCCCTCAAGGAACATTCAGCCGAGGCAGTAAAAGAGCTTGGCGCCATCGGAATAGAATCCGTAATGCTTACGGGAGATAACGAGCGAACCGCAAACGCGATTGCCTCGCAGGCCGGCATAAAGAGGGTAATAGCGAACGTTCTACCGCATGAAAAGCTTGACGTCATAAAGAAGTTGCAGGCAGAGGGCAAGGTCGTCGCAATGGTCGGAGACGGCATAAACGATGCACCCGCGCTCGCGCAGGCGGACATCGGCATAGCCATCGGCTCCGGGACGGACGTGGCAAAAGAAACCGGCGGGATAATCTTGATAAAGGACGATTTGAGGGACGTCATCAAGGGAATAAAACTCAGCAGAATCGGCAATACCTTTGGCTGCACTTGGGTACCTCAATCCCATAATCGCGGCAGCCGCGATGGCACTGAGCTCACTTACGGTGGTTGTGAATTCAGCTCTCCTGAAACGGGTTAAAGTTGAGGCGCATCAAAATGAAATGAAATAGGCGGTTATGGGTTATTTGCAAAGAAGTGCTTTGTTTACTGCATTAAGGTTGACGATTCACGCTTTCAAAAAATCTTGGCAGGGAGTGCAAAGAGCGCAAAGCAAATTCAAATGGCTAACAGGTGAAAAAATGGGCTGGTTTGATGGAAAAACAAGCTGCCATAAATGCGGCAGGGAAATAGCGAAAAAATCTGCAGAAAAGAGATTTGGCAAATATTTTTGCAATGCAGAGGAAGCGGAAGAGTTTGCAAAGCAAGTAGAAAAGCAGAGGGCAGAAATGCCAAAGCAAAAAAGTAGCGGCGGCTGTTGTTAAATAACTCGCGCCTAACGTGGCTTTGTTGAAAGTAACAGCTTTCATCAAGAGCAGGTTTTCAACACTGCCGCCTAAAGCCGCGGGCTTTCTCGCGCGCCGGTCAAATAAGATGAAGATAATGCTGAAAGGGTATCCGGTTAGTTTTGTAGGCATTTTCAGAGGGAAATGTACTTTTTTGTGCATTGCTCTATTTTTTGCCTTTTTACGAGGTAAATTTGACATTTTTTGCCTAGAAAACTAACCCCTTACCTGAAAGGAAAAACAATAGTAGTTGGCGTATGCAGAGGAATCGCTGCTTACTGGTCGGCGGAGATAGTGGGCCAGCTTAAGAATATGAATGCTGAGGTCTATGTTATCATGACTGAAAACGCGACCAAGTCCATTACGCCACTTACTTTTCAAACCGTAACTCCGCAGTGTTTTAGGGAATAATCCGTCTTTTTCGTAATTCTGCCTCTACAAACACGACCGAAACCTTTATATATTTATAATCCCTATAGGGCTTATGGAAAAATGGGTTCGGGACATCCTGG